>CALLZA010000530.1 GCA_937858165.1 uncultured Ardenticatenia bacterium | reverse complement strand
CAGTATCATAATCCGTTCCCAATTCATGTATATACTGTGTAGTAGTAGTATGTGTCTGAGGATTCAAGTGATATAGTTGTAATTTTTTTTTTTCAAGCAGAAGACGGCATACGAGATCTAGTACGGTCTCGTGGGCTCGGAGATGTGTATAAGAGACAGCAGCAACACCGTGCGGATGCACCGCCCCGTCACCCATCTGGCCAAGCTCTACATCGAGCCGACCAACTGGTGCAACATCGACTGCCTGACCTGTATGCGCAACAACTGGCAGGTGGAGACGGGCTTCATGGCCGCCGAGACCTTCGAGCGTATTGCTGCCGGGCTGGCCGCGCTGCCCACGCCGCCGTCGGTCATGTTCAGCGGCATCGGCGAACCGCTGTCCCACGGCCGCATCGCCACGATGATCGCCCGCGTCAAGGCCCTCGGCTGCCGCACGGAGATGATCACCAACGGCACGCTGCTGACCGAGAAGCGATCGCGGGAGCTAATCGACGCCGGGCTGGATGTGCTGTGGGTGTCGATCGACGGTGCGCGGCCGGAGAGCTACGCCGACGTGCGCCTGGGCGCGGAGCTGCCGCGCGTGCTGGAGAACTTGCGCCGCTTCCGCCGCCTGCGCCGCCCGGCCCACCACCCCGTGCCGGAGATCGGCATCGCCTTTGTGGCCATGAAGCGCAACATCGGCGACCTACCGGCGTTGCTGGAGCTGGGCAAGCGGCTGGGCGTCATGCACTTCCACGTCAGCAACCTGCTGCCGCACACGGAGCAGATGAGTGGCGAGGTGCTCTACGACGCCGCGCTACGCTCCATCACCTACTCCCCCTCCCCCTGGCTGCGGCGACTCATCCTGCCCAAGATGGACCTGGACGACTTAACCACCGGACCGTTCCGGGCGGCGCTCAACAGCGGCTACAACGTGGTGCTGGCCGGGACAAATCTGGGCTTGTCGAACGACGTGTGTACCTTCATCGAAAGCGGCTCGATGATCGTCGGCTGGGACGGCAGCGTCAGCCCGTGCGCGCCGCTGCTGCATACTCACGCCGGCTACCTGCGCGGCTATGAGCGCGTGTCCTATCGCCACCTCATCGGCAGCGTTCTGGAGCGCAACCTGATCGACCTGTGGCTCGACCCGGAGTACGTCGAGTACCGCGAGCGCGTCCATCGCTTCGCCTTCGCGCCGTGCTCCTACTGCGGCGGCTGCGAGATGTCACGCGACAATCTGACCGACTGCTTCGATAACCCCATGCCGGCCTGCGGCGGCTGCCTGTGGGCCCAGGGCGTAATCGCCTGTCCATAGGCCCCGGACACCACGCGTCGCCGGCCCGGCGGTGTCCGGGGTGGCCTATGGCCCGGTGATAAGCCCCAACGGGGCGCTTAATCGGCCGCGCCGACGACAGCCTCTCCGACCTCATCCAGGCGCGCCAGGCCACGCCTGACGATGCCCCACAGTTCGATGGCGATGGGCACGGCCGCGGCCGCCCACAGCGCGTAGGCGATGCCGTGGAGCGTGGCGTGCCATGGCTCGATGAAGATGCTGGCCCAGAGGAACAGCCCGCCCAGATTGGCCACGATCAGGCTAAACCAGTGGCCGCCCAGCTGCGCCGGCTCATCGGCCAGGAAGGCGCGACGGAAGAAGAAAGGCAACATGGCGAAGCCGAACTGGAAGACCCAACCGTAAATCAGCGCCTGGGGCGCGTTTTGCTCGATCGTCGGGCCGGGGATACCGGCCACGCCCAGCAGGATCAGCGGGGCCATCATCACCGGAGCGATGATCCAGAAGTAGGAGGTCAGCAGGTGCCAGATGCCCGGCGCGGACCAGATAGCCCGCTGGCCCCGCAGCGGCTGGACGACGTTCAGCAGGAGCCAGAACGTGGCCCCCAGGTGCATGACCAGGCCGGGCACGGTGAAATAGCTCGACTGGAACCACGGCCCCAGCACCAACCCCAGCGCGCCGAAGACCATGAGCCAGAAGATGGCCGGCAGCGAGCGCGGCCAAGCCAGCGGCCGCCCGGCCCAACGGGGATAGGTGTCGATAATCAGCCCGGCAAAGACGAGGGCCATCAACCCCCAGTTGTTGGCGTGGATATGGGCCTCCAGCGGGACCTGTATCCGCAGCGCCTCGCCCCAGCCGAACCACAGCCCGGTGCCGATGATGATGCCCAGCAGGAAGAAGCTCAGCCCGGCGATGTAGAACGGCCGCCCCGCATGGCCGGCCGATGGCGCAGTTTCTTTCGCCCTGGCGGCGGGGCGCATTCTCGACAGCTCGATGATGAGCAGTGTTGTGGCCGTGAAGATCAGCGTGCCGCCGGTGAAGATCAGCGCCTGGTTGACGATGGGGATACCGATGAGGAGCGTCAGCAGCCCGGCGTTGAGCGTCAGCCAGATGTCCCAGCGGAAGCGGGGCCGCGGCCGATTGAAGTGAAGGGCGGTCAGGAGCGGCAGCGCGCCGAAGAGCGCTTCCGTCATCGCCCCCAGGGTGATCAGATGGACGCGCACCCAGCGCAGGCCGTTGAACCACGGCAGCACGTTGAGACTGGTCAGCGAGGCGTCGGCCGCAGCCAGGATCGCCATGAGGACGAAGAGCGCCGACATCAGGAAGTAAAGATTGAACATATTGCCTCCGAAGAGCGTGGCCTCAGGCGAGGCGTACCGCCAGAAATGCCAGCCGCGTGTGGGCTTCGAGGCCCCTGACCGCGCCCGCAGTTAGAAGGAGTGTGACCCCGGGTTTGGCGTCATAGGCTTGTCCGTCCACCGTCATGCAGCCCGTGCCTTCGAGGAAGTGGTAGAGCGAGGCGGCTTCGGGGTGTTCGGGGATGCGCTGGCCGGCATCCAGCCCGGCCAGGATGATCTTGGCCTTGTCGTCGGCGCGCAGGACGGTCGGCTGCGGCCCAGTGGGGGCATAGGTGATCTGCTCGTGCCAGTCGGGGTAGTAGAGGGTATCGTTCATTGTTTCTTTTCTCTGACTCAGTGTAGAGGATGGGGTTTCAACCCGGGTTATGGTGCGGCAGGTCGGCCACCTCGCCCGCCGTCAGGCGCAGCCTGACGGCAGCCGCGTCGAGACCCGTCACCTGCCCGACCGCGACCAGCCGGTAATCGCCGGCGGCCGTGTCGCGACAAAGGACAAGGTGAGTCGGCCGGCCGGTCGCGCCGTCGATCAGGATGCCGGCCAGCGTGCCCGCGGCGTCCCCGGCGGCGTCCAGCACAACCATGCCGCGCCGCGCTTCCCGCGCTTCCGGCGCGCCGTCCAATTGGAGCGGGCCGCTGACCATCAACCGGGCGGCGGGCATCGTGTTCACAGTCATAGCGCAGGCCTCGTGGTCGCCGGCGGCCTAGCCGCGGTTGATGAGACGGCGATAGCCGCCGACCAGCACGCCGACGATGGCCGCGGCGGCGATGACGTGGAGAAAGGCGGCCACGGTGCTGGCCAGCAGGGTCTTGTCCGGCACGGGCAGCAGATAGTCGGGGATGAAGCTGAGCAGCAGGACGACGGCGGCGATGCGCACGAACGCCCGCACCGGGTCGGCGCGCCGCCCCACCAGCCAGGCGAGCAGGCCGGTGGCGGCGAAGGCGGGAATGATGGTGAACAGCGCGGCGCGGGCGTAGCTGTCCAGTGGTTTGAACAGGGCGATGTCGGGCCAGATGGCGATGGCCAGGGCCAGAACGATGAGGACGGCGGCCGTGGCCACCGCGGCGGCCAGCGCGCCAAGGACGAGCCATTGGGCGGCGGCGGGCTTCGAACGAGGGGCAGCATTCAACGCGGTCATGTCGTTTCTCCTTACTTCATCCACACCAGCATTGACGAATAGAGGCAGGATAACGACTCTGGCCGGGAACGTCGCCTACTTTTGTCGGATCGGTGGCGTCAGGCAGCAAGTTGTTCGAGGGCCGGGCGGTCGAGGATGCGAATTTCGGCCCGATCGACGGCGATCAGCCCGTCGGCCTCCAGACCGCGCAGCGAGCGCTGGACGACATCGGGCACAGTGCCGAGGCGCGCGGCCAGTTCGGCCTGGGTGAACCAGCGCGGCCGCGGCATCACGTTATCGGCCGCCGTCTCCAGCAGTAACCGCGCCAGCCGGCCGGTGACCGGACGCAGGGAGAGATCGCTGACCAGCGTCACCAGGAAGAGCATGCGCTCGGCCATGCGCTCGATGACGCTTTGGGCGAAGTCGGGCCGCTCGCGCATGAGGCGGGTCAGCGTCTGGCGGGGGATGAGCCAGACGGCAGTCGGTTCCAGGGCCACGGCCCTGTCTCTTATACACATCTCCCAGCCCCCGAGACCGTACTAGAACTCGTATGCCGTCTTCTGCTTTTAAAAAAAAAACACACATCATACCAGCACACTATCAACTGCGAAGTCAGCCGACATATCATACATCCATAGACTGCACACGCAGACACACATGCAAGCAACTTCTAGAGGCCTCAGCATT
>CALLZA010000529.1 GCA_937858165.1 uncultured Ardenticatenia bacterium | reverse complement strand
GTGAGATCTTTGTCTTACTGGATTTGATTCACTGAAGTCTGCAGACGCGCGTGATGTAGGATTTTTGTTTTCAAGCAGAAGACGGCATGCGAGATCTAGTACGGTCTCGTGGGCTCGGAGATGTGTATAAGAGACAGCAGCTCATCCATCGCCGCCGTCCACTCCGGCAGGGGGCGCACCTGGAGGCGATAGTGCTCCGGCGCGCTGGCGATGAGCACGGCGTGGACGACCTGCTGCAAGTGGCGGGCGGCGATGGCCGGGTGGCTGTAGCGGTCGGAGATGACCTCGCCCTGTTCGGTGATGCGGATGCGGCCGGCGACGGAGCTGGGCGGCTGGGCCAGGATGGCGCGGTTGGCCGGGCCGCCGCCGCGGGCGATGGTGCCGCCACGGCCGTGGAAGAGGGTCATGACGACGTTGTGGGCGCGGCAGCCGTCGGCCAGCGCTTCCTGGGCCTGATAAAGCTCCCAGTTGGCGGCCAGATAGCCGGCGTCCTTGTTGCTGTCGGAGTAGCCGATCATGATCGTCTGGCGGCGGCCGACACGCTCCAGGTGGGGCGCGTAGCCGGGGTGGGCGAAGAGGGCGGCCATGATGTCGGGCGCAGCCCGCAGGTCGTCGCGCGTCTCGAACAGAGGGGCAAAGCGCAGCCCCTCTGTGCCGTCTTCGCCCGGCGACAGGCCGTGCCAGCGGGCCAGCAACAGCGGGGCCAGAATGTCCTCCGGGCCGTGGGTCATGCTGACGATGTAGGGGCCGAAAAGCTCCGGGCCGTAGTAGTCGACGGCGCGCTTAAGGACGCGGAACAGGTCGAGCGTTTCACTCGTCTCCGGCGAGAGGTTGTCCAGCGTGGTCAGGTCGGGCGCGGGGCGGGCCAGAGCGTCGCTCAGGACGGCGGCGCGGCCGGGGCCGTCGAGCGCGCCGAAGCCAATGCACCAGTCGAGGCGGCCGAGCAGTTCGTCGAGGACGGCGGTGTTGTACTCGCTGTACTGGCGCAGATCGAGCCGGGCGGCGTGGAGGCCGAAGACGCGCGCCTGGGTCAGACTGCGGTCGAGGCCGACATGGGTGATGTCGGCCATGCCGCCGTCGCGCAAGGAACGGTCCATCAGGGTCAGCGGCTCCAGCAGGTTTTCCATGCGGCGCATGCGCAGGGCGGGCACCGGCTTGCCGCGCAGCCGGCCGACCATGTCACCGGCCGACGCCTCGGCCAGGTCGGCCCCCAGTTGCGCGGCGTGGAGGCGGTAGGTTTCGTTGGGGTAGCGGTCGCGCAGATAGGCCAGGTGGGCGTTCAATTCGCCATAGGCGCGCACGGCGGTAGCCAGTTCGTCCGACACCGGGGCCAGGTCGTCGGAGATGCTCAGCGAGCGATCGAGGCGACGGGTGTTGACGCGGTGCTTCTCCAGGGCCAGGCCGCGGTGAAGGCGCAGGGTCTCGATGGTCACGTCGGTGGTGACGTTGGGGTTGCCGTCGCGGTCGCCGCCGATCCACGAGGCGAAGGTCAGGAAGTTGTCGGGCGGGCGCAGGGCGGGGTAGTACTGGGCCAGCGCGTCGGTCATGTCATCGTAGATGGCGGGCAGCACGTCCCACAGGGTGTTGTCGAAGTAGAACAGGCCGGTGCGCACTTCGTCGGTGACGGTCGGGCGGGTGGTGCGGCTGCGGTCGGTGACCCACAGCAGGGTGACTTCGGCCGTCAGCCGTTCCACCAGCGCGGCGCGCTCGGCCGGGAGCAGGTCGCGCACGTCGAGATCGGTCAGGGCGGCGGCGATGCGGCGCAGCTTGGCCAGAACGGTGCGGCGTTTGGCCTGGGTGGGGTGGGCGGTGAAGACGAGGTCGATGCGCAGGCGGTTGAGGAGCTGGCGCATCTCGAACTCGTCAACGCCGGCGCGGTGGAGGGTGGCCACAGCGTCAGACACCGATTCGGGCACGGGCTGAGGGTGGGCGTCGCGCTCCCGCTCGCGCAGGACGCGGACGCGGTGCTGCTCTTCGGCCAGGTTGACCAGCTCGAAGTAGGTGGTGAAGCTGCGGGCGACGAGTTCGGCTTCGGCCGGGTCGAGTTGGCCGACGACGGTGGTCAGGCGTCGGTCGACGGCCGGGTCGGCCTCCACGCGCCGGGCCTTGGCCAGGGCGCGGATGCGCTCTTCCAGCTCGAAGATCTCGATGCCCGCCTGCCGCCGGATGACGTGGCCGAGGATGTCGCCGAGGAGGTGGATGTCTTCGCTTAGTCTCTCTTGTTTCTCTCTAGTCATCGCCATAAGAACCTCACGCAAAGATCGCAAAGGACGCTAAGAACGCAAAGAAGAGCCAAGAGCGTCGATTTGTTACAACGTCATGCAAAACCTCACGCAAAGATCGCGAAGGATGCTAAGAACGCATAAGGAAAGCTTGTCGTCGACTACGTGTTACAGTCCATTAACAACTCGCTTAACCGCTCGTTTGAAAACTTCGTCACCGAAGTTGATCAGTAGTCCAAGACGCTTGTCAGCAAATCTGAGGTAGGTCAATAACTGCTTGTGATGAGCCGGGACCAAGAAGTCAACGGACTTCAATTCCACAATGACCTTATCATTGACGAGCAAATCAATGCGATAGCCCGCGTCTATATGTAACTCACCGTAACGAACAGGTAGCAGAACTTGACGCGCGACTTGCAGACCCCGGTGATGTAATTCATGGCTCAACAATGTCTCATATGCTGACTCGAGCAGCCCTGAGCCTACAGACTGATGAATCCGAAACGCCGCATCCACAACCTGGGATGCGATTTCATTTTCAGTGGGCGAACTTTGAATTCTTGGTGCTATCCGCGATCTCGGCGCGAGGTTTTGCGTGTTTACTTCCTTGTCAGCCGAGTTGGTAACTCCTTCTTCTCTTTGCGTACTTGGCATCCTTGGCGATCTTTGCGTGAGGTTCTTCTGCTCCTCATAAAGCCCCAAATAGTGGAACGCCGTGATGGTCAGCGAGTGGGTGATCGCCCCGGCGCGGATCAGGTCGGGGATGGCCGCCAGGGGGATTTCCTCGAAGGCGATGTCTTCTGCCCCGTCGAGGGCCACGGCATGCACCGGACGCACGCCCAGGGCCAGATAGGAGTGGCACTGGTTATTAAGAAAGGCCGGGTTGGGGGCGACGCTGCCCAGGTGGATGATTTCCTCTACTTCATAGCCCGTCTCCTCGCGCAACTCGCGGGCGGCCGAGACGGACGGGTCGCCGTCGGCCGCGTCCACCATCCCGCCCGGCACCTCCAGCGTCACGTCCTCCGTGCCGTGGCGGTATTGGCGGATCATGATGACGTTGCCCTCCGGCGTCAGCGGAATCACGTTCACCCAGTCGGGCGACTCCAGCACAAAGAAGCGGTGGGCCGCGCCGGTGCGTGGCGAGCGGCTGGTGTCCTGGCGAATGCGAAAAATGCGAAAGTCGCCCAGGTATTGACTGTCCAGTTTCTCCCAGGGTTCAATCATCCCGGGAGTTTAGGCGGGAGATGGCGAAAAACCAAAGATATAGAGGATGCAGAATAGCACGCAGATAAACGCTGAGGAAGACGCTGATTTTCGCTGAGACTGATTGTTCAGGCCAGAGAAAATCAGCGTCCAAATCTGCGTTCATCTGCGTGCCACTCTTCTAGACACGCTCACTCGCCCCGCGCCGCGCCCGCCAGGCCAGCCACGCCCCGCCGATGCCCCAGGCCGTCACCAGGATGGTCAGCACCCAGCCCATAATCGGGATGCCGCGCAGCAGGATGAAGACGAGCAGGCCGAGGAGCAGCAGCAGCCAGCGGTAGCGACCGGCGCGCGGAGCAAAGCGATCGACCAGGTAGGTGGCGAAGGCGTAGGTGGCGATGGCGATCGCGCCGTGGTTGAGAAAGGCCAGCAGCAGGGCAAAAGCCAGCGCGCTCACCGGGTAGGCGATGGACCAGAACAGCCAGCCGACGTTCCACAGATCGATGCGGCCCAACCAGATGCCGATCATGAGGATGAGGATGAAGACGAGGATGAACGCGGCCACCGTGGCCCAGACGATGATCAGCCCCACCAGCCCGACGCCCAGCGCCGCCAGCGGCCGGCCCTTGATGACCCCGGCCGACGCCTCCAGCGCCCGGCGCAGGAACCAGTAGGCAACCAGGCCGACGATGAGCAGCGGCAGATAGTCGCGCACGCGGAAGCGGAACCAGTCCCACGCGTCGCGGCCGGTGGTGGTTGCCTCCGGGTCGGTTTGGGCCGGGCGGGTGGATGTGCCGATAAGGTCGATGAACACGTCGTCGCCCAGCGCCACCTGGCCCAGGCCGGGGGCGCGACCGAACAGTCGGGCCGCGGCCGTCGGCGCCGGGCCGAGGCTCCGGTCCATGAACAGGTTGAGGAACTGCACCAGCCCGGCAATGAGACGCGTGTTGCGGCCGACGCTGCCCTGCAATTGCGCTCCCAGGCTGAGGGCGACCAGGT
>CALLZA010000528.1 GCA_937858165.1 uncultured Ardenticatenia bacterium | reverse complement strand
ACCTGGTGCTGATCGACAAGACCAGCGGCGTGGCCTTCGTCGGCGGTCTGGTGTTCAGCGACCGTGTGCCTACCACGCCGCATGCCGACCCTGTCTCTTATACACATCTGACGCTGCCGACGAGCGATCTAGTGTAGATCTCGGTGGTCGCCGTATCATTAAAAAAAAAACAACACAACATAACACACACCGACCACGACCCCACCCACTGTACAACCACACCTATAGCACGCGCAGTCACACACCCGCGCTCACCGACCCGCGTCCACCCCCCCCCACGTGCCGCGGGGGGGCCGGGGAGTCCGCCCCCGTTCGGCGTCGGGGTTGCGCGGGGGGGCTCGGGGTCAGGCATCCATCGGCGCACGAAGGCCTCGTTCACCACGGCGATTGGCGCAGCCCCCTGCTGGTCCTGATCCCTGAAACCGCGCCCACGCACGACTGGGATTTTCATCAGGTCGAAGTAGTTGGTGCTGGCCGTGCCGGTGAAGACCTCGCCTTTGGTGTTGCCGATCGCCAGGTCGAGTACCGCGATGCTGCCGGGGCGGCCCGCCTCGGGATGTCGCCGCTGCCGCAGGGGGACTGGGGCTATGGCGTGGTGGATTTTCGCCACTACTCCCACGACGCGGACACCGCCGCGCCGGGCGACGATGGCGGCCGTCTCCTCGCCGAGCACACGATTCTTCTCCGCTATGGCCACCTTCGCGCCCTCGGCCGCGAACAACCTCCCGCTCGCTGCGCCAATGCCCGACGCGCCCCCAGTGATCATCGCGACTCTGCCTGCCAACCGTGCCATGCCACCTCGCCCCTCTCTGAAGCCACCGTCCTACATCGAATGGACGATAGCAGGTCGTCGCGCGCGTGGGTGTGAAATGTCGCGTGGAGCGGGGTCGATCAACTGGCCGGCGGGGGGGGCGAGAGCTCGGCGTGGGCGGTGGGGCTGGAGGGGCCAGGGTTGGCGGCGGACTAATCGGTAGGGCAGGCGGCCGTTCATCCGGTCGCGTCTGCGCCGGTAGCCCATCCGTCTCGCGCCGATAGCGCGGGGTATCCAATTCGCCCAGCAGGCGGCCGAGCCAGTGGTAGAGGCGGAGCAGGAGTTGTTTCATGGTGGCCGGTGGTCAGAAGAGAAAAGGGACACGGAGGAAGAAGGTCGTTTCTTTCTCCGTGTCCCTCTTTATTCCAGGAAGGCCAGCACGGCGGCGTTGAACGCCTCCGGCTGCTCCATGTTGGGCAAATGGCCGGCGTCGGGCAGATCGACGCGACGGGCGTGGTCGAGTTGGCCCATCAGCCAGTCGGCCGTGGCCCGCGTCCGGGGGGTGTCCTCTTCGCCAACGACGATCAGCGTGGGCGGGCGCAGCTCGTGCAGCCGCCCTTCGACCGACGGCGCGGGCTGCTCCTGAGCCACGCCCTCGTTGGCCAGCGCGACGGCGTTCATCTCCAGCGCCAACTGCCGCACCCAGCCCGCAACCTGCTCCGGCCGGCGGCGTGGGCCATCGACCCACATCTGAATCTCCAACTCGTTGACCAGCGCCAGGTCGTCGTCCAGTTCGGCCGCGTCGATTTGCGCCGCCAGTGGCGACGTTGGCCCGGTGTAGCGGAAGCCGTTGACCGAGGGCGAGGTCAGCACCAGCCGGTCGACCCGGTCGGGGTAGCGCAACGCGAAGTCGAGCGCCGTCCGGCTGCCCATCGAGCAGCCGACAAGCGACGCCCGCGCCCACCCCAGATGGTTGAGCAGCACCCGCAGGTCTTCGCGCGGCGTGAAGGGGCCGGGCGTGGGGGCGGTGCGGCCATAGCCGGGCTGGTCATAGCGCAGGACGGAATGACCGGCGGCGAAGGCGTGGAACTGCGTGTCCCACATGCGGCTGTCGGCGATGCCGGCGTGGAGCAGGACGACGGGCGGGCCGCTGCCGGCCGACTCCACATAGTAGTCGCAGCCATTGATAGGGACGAACTGAGATTGTATGGACATAGGTGTTCTCTCTAGCGCGATTCTCCAGAATCGCGCTACGACAGCCACGCCTCAACCTGCGCGATGACCTCCGGGTGGGTCAACAGCTCGCGGTGGCCCATCCCATAGCCGATCCACGTGTCGTCGAAAGGCAGGGCGCGCGCCAGGTCGGCGTGGCGGCCGAGGGCGCTGTCGAGCGGCACGAGGCCATCACCCAGCAGCCGGTCGTGCAGCAGGCCGAGCGTGGCCGCGCTGGGGCTGGGCGTAGGCGGCGGCGCGGCGGCCAGCGTGGCGGCGACGGCGTAGCTGCGCGCCCCCGCCGGCAGCGGCACAATAACCCGCTCGTCAGCTCCGTGGGCGAAACGGTCGCGGCCGTGCCAATCTTCGTCGACCAGACTGCCGTGGCGCAGGTCGGTGATGCCCGCGCTGCGCCGTTTGCCCAGCCGGCTGAACGGCGCGGCGTAAGGGGAGCCGTCGAGCACCACGTTGAGCCAGTTGCCGCCGCGCTCCAGCGGCGCGCCGTGGTGGGGCGTGCCCAGTGTGACCAGCGCCCGCAGGTGCGACGGCCACTCGTGGCCGTCGGCCGCGCCGTAGTGACAGGCGCTGCGGGCTACCAGTCCGCCCATGCTGTGGCCGACGATGACCACATCCTCGACCCGTCGCGGCCATGCCGTGACCAGCGCCGCCAGCCGCCCGGCCAGTTCGCGGCCGTTGGTGGAGATGTGGCGGCCGCTGTTGTATGAGAGGGTGACGGGCGTGTACCCCCCGTCGCGGGCCAACGCACCACCCAGCCCGCCGCCGGCGCATGCCCAACAGGCGTCGCCCAGGCACAGGCCGTGGACGAGCAGCAGCAGCCGGCCGGTGGCGTCGGGCAGGGCCGCGACCAGCGCCGCCGGGTCGGTGGGCAGCTCGGCCCCGTCGCGGCCAAAGGTCATGGGCAGGGCCAGCGCGCTGCCGCTTTCGGCCAGGTAGTCGCCCATGATGCCGTTGAGCGCGGCCAGGGCAGCGCGACGCTGCGGCGTAGGCTGGGGCGGCCGGCCCTGGCGCGCGCCGAGCAGCCCTTCGAGAGGGATCAGGGCCGCGTCCATGCCCGCGCCGATGAAGCGCGTGGCGCTGCGGATGGTGCGATAGGTGAGGGGGGCGATGCCACCGCCGCCCGCCGCCGGGGCGACGCCAACGTGGACGCCCTCGACCACGTCGGTGACGCCCACTGTGGCGTCGGCCAGCAGCCGGGCCAGGGCGCGGAGGTCGGAGGGGTGGAGGTGGGCGTGGTTGTCAGGGTCGGGCATGGGGCTATGGTATAGGAGAATGGCGATGGGGCAAGCAGGCGCTGCCCCTGGCCCCTTTTCCTGCTATCATCCCCCTAGTCCAACCCACAAGGAGAACCAACTATGCAGATCGAACTCCTCTACCGCCCCGCCTTCTCGCTGGGCGTCATCCATCTCGACGGCGGCGAAGAGGTGCGCGTCGAGGCGGCATCGATGGTCAGCATGTCTCAGGGCATGACCCTGGAGACGGCGGCCACCGGCGGCTTCTTCAAGTCGCTCGGCCGGGCCGTGTTCGGCGGCGAGAGCTTCTTCCAGAACACCTACCAGGCCCCGCCCGACGGCGGCCGTCTGGCCGTCGCCCCGCCCCTGCCCGGCGACCTGATGGTCCTCGAGTTGCGCGACGAAACGCTGCTCGTCCAGTCCGGCTCTTTCGTGGCCGCGGCCATGACCATCACCACCGATACCCAGTGGAGCGGGGCGAAGACGTTCTTTGCCGGCGAAGGGTTGATCATGCTACGCGCCCAGGGCAGCGGGCCGCTGCTGCTATCGTCCTATGGGGCCATTCACGAGATGAACCTGGCCGCCGGCGAGACGGTGACCATTGACACCGGCCACATCGTCGCCTTCACCGCCAACCTCGGCTTCCAGGTGCGCAAGATCGGCGGCATCAAATCCACCCTGTTCAGCGGCGAAGGGCTGGTCGTTGACCTGACCGGCCCCGGGCGCGTGCTGGCCCAGACGCGCTCGACCGACCAGTTCCTGAGCTGGCTTATCCCCAAGCTGCCGCGGCCCAGCAGCGGCAGCAACTAACGTGCGTCTACACCTGACAGGTGCGGAACACCTGTCAGGTGTATAAACTCACCATACCAGCGCCACTACGCCCCCAATGACCAC
Organism: uncultured Ardenticatenia bacterium; assembly: GCA_937858165.1. Taxonomy (GTDB): domain Bacteria; phylum Chloroflexota; class Anaerolineae; order Promineifilales; family Promineifilaceae; genus Promineifilum. The sequence goes on along the minus strand of CALLZA010000528.1, from coordinate 313 downwards.
TGCCGCCACCAGCGACAGACCCGTTCCAATGAGGAAGCCGCGGAAGTGGTAGGCGTCGCCAGTGGTGAAGCGCACCCCCGGCGCGTTGGGCAGGACGATGCGTTCGGCCAGCAGCCGCTCCACCAGCAGCCAGTCGAGCAGCAGCAGGTCAACGGTGTTGAAGGTCATCACCACAACGAACACCGACAGTGCTGCCTGCCAGAACGTCAGCGCCCCGCCGGCCAGCGCGCGCCACCCGACCAGGTTCATGACCGCCCCCGCGACAAGCAGCAACATGACAACCCCCCCACCCACACCATGGGAGCGGGGGCCG
>CALLZA010000527.1 GCA_937858165.1 uncultured Ardenticatenia bacterium | reverse complement strand
GTATGATGTGGATTACGAAGGAGCGATAGAGCGTAGCGGTATTATGTGACGCATGCGACGTTGCGCGGCTGAGAGTGTCTTTGTGATGTATAGTGAATGATATTGTATATGATAGTGGACGTGATTGCTTGTTGCATTACTCTGTAGTTTTTTTTTTCAAGCAGAAGACGGCATACGAGATCTAGTACGGTCTCGTGGGCTCGGAGATGTGTATAAGAGACAGCACCGGCGCGGCGTGGACGGCCGCCGGTGGCGAGCTGATGATCATCGAAGTCAATCTGATGCCCGGCAAAGGCACGCTCATCCTGACCGGCCAGTTGGGCGACGTGATGCGCGAGAGTGCCCAGGCGGCGCTGACCTACACCCGCAGTCAGACCACGGTGCTGGGCATCGACCCGGATCGCTTCGAGAAGCAGGACATCCACATCCACCTGCCGGAGGGGGCCGTGCCCAAGGACGGGCCATCGGCCGGGGCGGCGCTGGCGACGGCGCTCATCTCGGCCTTCACCGGGCGGCCGATCCGCCGCGACGTGAGTATGACCGGCGAGATCACTCTGCGCGGCCGCGTCCTGCCCGTCGGCGGCGTGCGCGAGAAGGCGCTGGCCGCCCGTCGCGCCGGGGTGGGGACGTTCATCCTGCCGCGCAAGAACGAGCGCGACCTGCTCGACATCCCCGAACACTTGCGACGGGACGTGCAGTTTGTCCTGGTGGATCGGATCGAGCAGGTGATCGAGACCGCCCTCCTGCCCGCGCCTGTGACATAAAGAGTAGGAACCACAGATTCCACAGATTCCACAGATTTTTTCTTAGTAATCTGTGGAATCTGTGGAATCTGTGGTTCCCCTTTCTGGGAGTCTTCCATGAATCGTCCGATTGCTACTTTCTCCATCGTTGCCTATGACCCCGGCCGCCAGGAGTGGGGCGTGGCTGTGCAGTCGAAGTTCCTGGCCTGCGCCGCCGTGGTCAGTTGGGCGCGGGCCGGCGCGGGGGCCGTGGCCACGCAGTCGTTCGCCAACGTCGCCTATGGTCTTGACGGGCTGGACATGATGGAGGGGGACGCCGGCGCCGAGGAAACCATCGCCGCGCTGACGGCGGCCGACGAGCAGCGTGCCCAGCGCCAGGTGGGTATGGTGGACAAGCGTGGCCAGGCAGCGGCCTTCACCGGCGCGGAGTGCTACGACTGGGCCGGGCACGCCATCGGCGACGGCTTCGCCTGCCAGGGTAACATCCTCGTGCCGGGCACGGTGCAGGCGATGGCCGCGGCGTTCGAGGAAGCGCGGCACGGGCCGGGCGAATTGGCCGATTGGCTGGTGCGTGCTCTGGCGGCTGGGCCGGCGGCCGGGGGCGACCGGCGCGGGCGGGAGGCGGGCGGCGGGCTTGTCGTGCGCCCCCCCGGGGGGTCAGGGGCGGCAACACGCAACATCCACCGACCCCCACGGGTGCGCACCCCGGCGGCACCACCCCCGCCCGGCCGCGTGGGGGCGG
>CALLZA010000526.1 GCA_937858165.1 uncultured Ardenticatenia bacterium | reverse complement strand
TAGGTGTCGGTGATCAAGGGATTGAGCCAGACTGGTTCGGCGCTGCGCTGCATCTCGCGCGCTTCGAGTTTGGCCAGGTCGAGCATCTGGCGCCCCATGCGTTGCAGGCGGTCGCTCTCGCGCTCGATGACGCCCAGGAAGCGTTCGGCCTTGTCGGGCTGAGCCGCCCTGTCGCGTAGCAGGGGGGGGTACTGGGGGATGGTGGCCCGCGGGGTGCGCAGTTCGTGGATAAGGCCCTGGAAGAGGTGGTCGCGCATGCGCTCGACCGCGCGAATCTGGGTTAAGTCGCTGAAGACAAGAATGGCTTCGCGGATGGCTCCGGCGTCGTTGAAGACCGGCGCGCCGCTGATGAGCACCGGCAAGACGTGGCCGTCGTCGCGCAGCAGATCGGTTGCCAGTTGCACCGACTCTTCCGCTCCGGCCAGCAGGCGGGCCACAACCTTCTGTAAGTCACCCTGCTTGGGGCGCACACGCTCGTGGAGCAGACGGTTGACGACGTCGTCGATCTCGCTATCCAGCATGGAGGCAAACGCGCCGTTGACGCGGGTGATGATGCCGTCACCGTTGACCGTGGCCAGGCCGTCGGACATGCTGGCGAACAGCGTCTCGACGCGGCGCTTTTCGGCCAGCACGTCGGCGTGGAGGTTGGCGTTTTCGATGGCCGCCGCCAGCGGGCCGCCCAGGGCTTGCATCAGTTGCAAGTCGTGGTCGCTGAAGCGGCCGAACTGACGGTTGATGGCCTGCAGGATGCCGATGGTGCGCTCGTCCACCTGCAACGGAATGCAGATCATCGAGTGGGTGCGGAAGCCGGAGCGACGGTCAACACCGGAGAAGAAGCGTTGGTCAGAGTAGGCGTCGGTGATGATGACCGGCTCTTTGTGTTCGGCTACCCAGCCGGCGATGCCCTGACCGCGCTTCAGACGAATGGGCGGCAGCCGCTCGAACATCGGGCCGAGCAGCCGCTCTACAAACACGATGTCGCCTGTCACCGGCTCGATCAGGCCGATCGATAGCGTCTCCACGTTGAGGGTCTGGCGGATGGGGCCGGTCAGCAGTTGGTAGATCTGCTGAATGTTGAGCGTCGAGCTAAGCGCGCGGCTGATATCGCTGATGACAGCGAACTCAACGGTGCGGCGGTCGACTTCCTGACGCAGGGCAGCGCGGTCGAGGAAGACGATCATCAGGCTTGTGGCCTCGCGCAAGAGGTCGTCGAGGGCAGGCTGGGCCGTGGGGTCGAGCAGGGCCAGCAAGGCGGGCGGATGAGCGCTATAGAGACGCTCTTCGCGCGGCAGGGGCGCGACCAGCAGGCGGCGCTTGGCCAGCAGCCAGACTCGACCGCCGATCACCTCGGCTGCCGGTCGCTCCAGCTTGTCCAACCGCGTCGGGCCGCTGAGGGCCAGCAGCGGTTCCAGCCCGGCCTCGGCGTTCAACCAGCGCATCTGCGTGGCCCGGCCCGACGGCTCGTTGAGCCAGACGTCGTAGCACTTGGCCTGTGTGTCGGCCACGGCCACCAAAGCGCTGGCGCCGGTGTGGCGCGCCAGATGATAGGAGAAGGTGGCGCAAACGAAGTGGACGTCGAATACGTCGCGCAGGTCGGTCAGGATATCGCGCCACAAGTGTTGCCACTGGGCGGGCAAGTTTTCTGAAGGAACTGCGGACGGGCCTTCGCTCATAGCGCGGCAGTGTATCGCCGCGGGGCGACGGACGCAAACCGGCCACACCCGAGCTTTATCCGGCCGTTCGGTTGGGTTGCGGAGTAGGGCAGGATTCAGTATAGTTTGAGTAACCGCACCTGCTTTTCTGCGTGTTTACCAACCAAGGAGAATCACAATGGACTACATTGAATCTGTGCTCGCGCGCGAGGTTCTGGATTCGCGCGGCAATCCGACCGTGGAAGTCGAAGTAGCGCTCTATGACGGCGCCAAAGGGCGGGCTATGGTACCCTCCGGCGCGTCGACCGGCGTCCATGAGGCGTGGGAGAAGCGCGACGGCGACAAGAAACGCTATGGCGGCAAGGGGGTTCTGGGTGCGGTCGAGGCGGTCAATGAAGAGATCGCCGACGCTATCGTTGGCTGGACGGCGACCGACCAGATTGGCATCGACCAGGCCATGATCGAGCTGGACGGCACCGAGAACAAGAGCCGGCTGGGCGCTAATGCCATTCTGGGCGTCTCGTTGGCCGTGGCCCACGCCGCGGCCGCCAGTCAGGACCTGCCGCTCTATCGCTACCTGGGCGGCGTCTCTGGTCGCACCCTGCCCGTGCCCATGATGAACATCATGAACGGCGGCAAGCACGCTGCCGGGGCGACCGACATGCAGGAGTTCATGGTCATGCCGGTCGGCGCGTCTTCCTATCGCGAAGGGCTGCGCTGGGGTGTCGAAATCTACCACAGCCTGAAGAAGGTGCTGAGCAAGAAAGGGTATGCCACGACCGTCGGCGACGAGGGCGGCTTTGCCCCCAGTGTCTCGGCCAACAGCGAGGCCATCGATCTCATCCTGGAAGCCATCCGCGAGGCGGGCTATACCGCGGGCGAGCAGATCATGCTGGCCATGGACCCGGCGGCGACCGAGTTCTACGAGGACGGCAAGTACCACCTGAAGGTCGAGGGCAAGGCGCTGACCGGCCGCGAGATGGTCGACTTCTGGGAGTCGTGGGTCGATAAGTACCCGATCATCTCCATCGAAGACGGCCTGGCCGAGGATGACTGGGACAACTGGGCGTTGATGGTCGAGCGGCTGGGCGACCGGTTGCAGATCGTCGGCGATGATCTGCTGGTGACCAACGTCAAGCGCATCCACACCGCGCTCGACCGCAAGGCGGCCAACAGCCTGTTGTGCAAGGTTAATCAGATCGGCACACTGACTGAGGCGATTGAGTCGGTCACACTGGTGCAGCGCAACGGCTGGACGGCCGTTGCTTCCCACCGCAGCGGCGAGACGGAAGACGCCACCATCGCCGACCTGGCCGTGGCCCTCAACGCCGGGCAGATCAAGACCGGCGCGCCGGCTCGCAGCGATCGCATTGCCAAGTACAACCAACTGCTGCGTATCGAGGAAGACCTGGGCGATTCGGCCATCTACCCCGGCTTGAAGGCCTTCTCGAACCTGCGCCGCTAGCTCACCATCGTTTGTAGTCGAGCGCTTTGGCACGGTCTTCCGCCGGGCAAGCGCCGCGCTAAAGCGCTCGACGACGAACTGCGAATTAATCTAAGGAGACAGAACCGATGAGTTACCCGTGGGACGACCCCATGTTGGATGACGACGACGACTTTCCACCGGACATCGAGCCGGATGACGAGCCGGAAGAAGAGGATGAGAAGCCGGACGAAAAGCATGACGCGCGCGGCTCGATGGAAGACAAGCTGCTGAAGAATCGCACCATCCTGATCTATGGCGAGATCAACATGGAGGTGGCGATGGATATCACCAAGCGGCTGCTCATCCTCGATGCCGAGTCGCAGGACGAGATTCGCATCTTCATCAACTCGCCGGGCGGCCACGTCGAATCGGGTGATACCATCTTCGATATGATCCGCTTCGTCCAGTCGCCGGTGAAGGTGATCGGCACCGGCTGGGTCGCCAGCGCGGGGGCGCTCATCTTCGCCGCGGCCGAGCGCGAGAACCGCTATAGCCTGCCCAACACGCGCTTCCTGCTCCACCAGCCAGCGGGCGGGGCGTCGGGCCAGGCGGCCGACATCGCCATCGAGGCGCAGGAGATCATCAAGATGCGCCGCCGTCTCAACGAGATCTTTGCCCAGCAGACCGGGCAGCCGATCGAGAAGGTCGAGGAAGACACCGACCGCAACTTCTGGATGTCGGCCAGCCAGGCCCGCGACTACGGCCTCGTCGGCCACATCATCAACGGCGCCGCCGAACTATAAGACAGGAAAACCACAGATTCCACAGATTCCACAGATTTAAGAACGCTTGAATCTGTGAAATCTGTGTAATCTGTGGTTTCATTTCTTCAATGAAAACCCTGCTGCTCCTCCGCCACGCCAAGTCCAGTTGGGACGACGGCAACCTGGCTGACTTCGACCGGCCGCTGAACAGCCGCGGCCGCCGCGACGCACCGCGCCTGGGGCGGTTGCTGGCGCAGCACGAGCTGACGCCCGACCTCGTCGTCACGTCGGCCGCCCGCCGGGCGGCGACGACGGCCGAACTGGTCGCCCTGGCGGCCGAGTATGGCGGCGACATCCAGTATAGCAACGAGCTTTATCTGGCTGACCCGGAGACGTTCCTCGACGTGGCCCGCGACACGGCCGATGCGGTGACGCGGCTGATGCTGGTGGGGCACAATCCGGGCATCGAGGAGCTGGTAACAGACCTGGCCGGGCGCGAGGAGCGCATGCCGACCGCCGCCCTGGCCTGCTTCCGTCTGTCCATCGCACGCTGGCGCGAGCTGAACGACGAGACCGCGGCCGAGTTACTCCATCTCTGGCGGCCCAAAGAGTTGTAGCGCGGATTGCTTTACCCGCGCCTTCCCTGCGCGAGCGAAGCAACCTGCGCTACAAGCTAACTCTCCAGATGGGCGTGCAGCCGGCTCAGACTCTTGTTGCGCGCTACCCACAGCCCGACCAACCCGATCCGCAGTTCGTAGAGCGCCTTGCCCTCCTCGGTCACTTCGCGCATGATGTCGCGCGCCACCAGCGAACCGAGGGCCTCGGTCATCTCTGTCGGGTCCAGTTCGATGCTGTAGGGCTGTAGGTAGTCGATGAACGTCTCCGGATGCAGCGGCTCGTTGCGGTCGCTGAGGTGGGCGGCGGCGGCTAGCAGGGCGCGCTCGGCGTGGCTGGAGCGCTGCCAGAGGTAGGCGAAGTGCACCTCGCCCAGCCGCAGCATCTCGTCGAGGGCGACGTTGACATCGGAGATGGTGACATAGCCCGTCTTTTGCTGATTGGCCTGCTTGACCAGCGTGTAACACACCAGTTGCAGGAAGTAGGGGTGGCCGGCGGTGACGCGCAGAATCTTGTCCAGCGCCAGGTCATCGTAGACGATGTGCGGCGCGACGGGCTCACAGATCAGGCGGATGGCCGCCGCTTCGCTTAGAAAGTCGATCTTGCGGTAGAGAGCGACGTTGAATAGCACCGACCAGTAATCGGCGCTCATCTCCTCCAGCCGGCGCGTGCCGACGAAGACAAAGCCCAGCCCGGTGCTGTGTTGCATCAGGTGGCGCATGTAGGGAAAGAAGGTGCGCGGCAAGATACCGTCGGCGACCATCGACTCGAACGCCTCGAACTCGTCGAAGACCAGCAGCAGCGTGGCTTCCGGCGGTAACAGGCGGCGCACCGACGGCAAGAACTCGCGATGGAAGGCGCTGGCCGGGTCGTCCTGCCAGCGAGCGCTGTCGGCCACGGGGCAGTCGAGGCCGCGGGTGCTCAACGTGTCGGCGATGTGCCAGGCGAACTCCTGCAACAGCGCCGGCATGCCGGGCGAGACGCCGAGCGACTGGCAATCGATGTAGACCGGCACGATCGACGGCGGCAGATACTCCTCCAGCCGCAGCAGGACGGAGGTCTTGCCCGTGCGGCGCTGGCCGACGAGCATGAGCACGTTGCGCTGGCGTTGGGCGCCGGCGTGCTCGGCGATGAAGTCGAACAACTCTTCGCGGCCGAAGAACAATGGGCTGTCCTTGCGCAGTGCCGTACCCGGCAAATATGGGTTGGCGATGGGCGTATACTCGCGCACCGGTGGCAGCAGGTTAACCATGTCGCCAAAAGCCAGCGCCCGGTCGCGCCGGCTGCGGTCGTCGTAGGTCAGCGACAGACCAACGCGAAAGCGCGTTTCGGCCTGTGGCTCGATCAGGAACCGCACCTGCCGCGACCGGCCTGTCTCTTATACACATCTCCGAGCCCACGAGACCGTACTAGATCTCGTATGCCGTCTTCTGCTTGCAAAAAAAAAAACACTAACAACTAACACAGTAACTATGCACGTTGTAA
>CALLZA010000525.1 GCA_937858165.1 uncultured Ardenticatenia bacterium | reverse complement strand
CTCTCTTCTATCTTCTCTTCCTCTTCTTTTTTGCTGTTATCGTTCTTTTATATTCTTCGATTATTCTTGCTTTCCGTGTGTTCTCGGTTTTGCTTGTTTGTTGTTGTGTGTGTGTGTGTGTGTGTGTTGTTGTGTTTTTTTTTTGAATGATACGGCGACCACCGAGATCTACACTAGATCGCTCGTCGGCAGCGTCAGATGTGTATAAGAGACAGACCTTGACGTCCTGCCCGTTGGCCCCGGCGACGAGGCGGTCGAGTTCGCCAAATAGCTCCTCGTTGTACTCGCCCGGCCGCGGCTCGTGGAGCTTCCACGACACCTGCACCTTGACCCAGCCCACGCCCAGCGCCTCGAAGTGGCGCAGCAGGTCGCGCACGTCCTGGCGGTGGAGGTAGATCTGAATGCCGACCTCGTCGCGGTTCAGGGGTGGGCCGGTGTATTCGGGGTAGGCCGGCTCGGGGGTAGGCGTTGGTGGGGCAGGTGTGGCGGTGGAATCCCCCTCTCCCTGGGAGGGGTTAGGGGAGGGTGCTGGGTAGCCGGTGGTGGCGGACACCGCTTCGCCGGGGGCGACGGGAACAAAGATCTGGTCGGTCGGGGCAGAGGTGACGGCCGGACTCGCGTCAATCGGTGTGGCCGATGGCACCACGGGCGGGGCGGCCGTCGGCTGCTCCGGCACGGGTGCCTGGCGGCAAGCGGCCAACGGAACCAGGAGAAGTAGAAGGAGGATAGTTAGAAGACGCATTGAGTAGATTATAATGTGTCAGCATCTCAACCTATCAAATAGCCAGCGTACATTAAGGCCGACATGATTGGCATTAACGCGCAAACATCACCACCTGCCAAATCCCCCCACGTAATGGATAGTCTTGCGTAGTCCATTCTCCGCAACTATATGTTGCCATCCTTTCAACCCGGATCGGCCAGCGACGGCAGAACAATGTGCCCACCTAAATAGCCAAGTTCAAAGTTCTCTATACCCTGCATTCCCAACAAGATAGCCAACTCTCCGCCGTGATGCAGGTCGTGGGCCAGGATGCGCCAGAGCGTCCATTGCCTGGAGATGGCGTACGTGTTCCCATTCCAGGTATGCCGGTAGGTCTTCTGAAGATCCGCCACTGTCCAGGCCCGCAGCGTGTCAGCGATCATCTTCCCGGAGGCGTCAAGCCACTTGACCAACTCGCCAGCCTGATCGGTAATATCAATCGCGGCCTCAATCACGTACCGGTTGCCATGCGAGTCAGCTTCCCAGACCGTAATTCGCCCGGCGAGTTCGTCACTACCGGGCGCGCCCATCCACAGAAACCAGCCAATAGGCCCCAGGGCTATGTGCCGCACGAGTTCACCAACTGAACGTAGATGCGCGGCCGGACGCCACAGCAGTTGTTCGGGAGTCAAAGGGGCAACCGTGTGGATGATGCTCTGTCGATAGCCCTCCCAGCCTTCAAAGACTTTCGCCAGCGAGTCACTGGATGTTGGCATATTCAAACTCCTGAAAACACATCTACATCATCGCGCAAACACCACCACCTGCCAAATTGCCCCCTCGTGGTGAGCGATCCGCCGCAGCCCGTTGGCCGCAGCTACCCCTTCCACCGCCGCCGTCGGATGGACGAACGAGCGAAAGGCACTGCCGCGCACGCGCGGGCCTAAGTTCAGAATCGCCACGCCTGCCTTTGTCCACCACCTATCACGCGGGTAGACCAGTCCCAGGAGGCGTCCAGCTTTGGCAGCGGCGCTGTGCATGAGCGCGGCCATGTCCGGGTAGCAGCAGATGACCCGATCCAGGGTGACGATGTCGGCCGCCGCAATCTCATCGGCCAGGGCCACGAAATCGCCGTAGACGTAGCGGGTGACCGTGGCGTAGCCCAACCTCTCGGCTTCGCTGCGGGCCATCGCCAGGTAGGCGCGTGAGGCGTCAACACCCGTGATTTCATTCACTCCGGCGGCGCGCAGTTCGTGCTGGATGACACCGATGCCGCCGCCGATGTCGAGCAGGGTCATCCCAGCGACCCCGGCCGACGTCAGCGCGTCGAGAAGCTGTCGGGTCGTGCCCGTCGCGCCGTGCTGCCGGTAGTGGCGCAGGTCGGCCGCGGCCACGCGCTGGTCGAAGAAGCGGTCCGCGCTCTGGCAGTGTGGACAGCAATTCATTCTCGCCTCCACTGTAGCACAGGATTCTTATCCTGTGCCACAACACGCGAAAGGGGGATGGCCGGGCGACCATCCCCCTTTCACCGAAGGAGAAATGAAATGGAGTAGCAGGTAGCGGCTACGCCGGGAAATGGACGACCGGCGTCTCTTCGTCGAACTGCTCCTCTTCGGTCGAACCCCTGAGGGCCACAGTCGACGACTCCCCGGCCGAAACCACCATCTGCACCTCGTCGAAGTAACCCGCGCCGACGAAACTCTGGTGCTTGATGGCGCGGAAGCCGTGCTCGTGCTCCAGCTCGAACTCGCTCTGCTGGAAGTGGGAGTAGGCGGCCATGCCCGACTCGCGGTAGCCCACGGCCAGTTGGAACATGCTGGCGTTCAGCGTGTGGAAGCCGGCCAGCGTCACGAACTGGAAGGCGTAGCCCATCTGGCCCAGTTCTTTCTGGAAGTTGGCGATCTGCGCCTCGCTGAGATTGCGCCGCCAATTGAACGACGGCGAGCAGTTGTAGGCCAGCAGCTTGCCGGGGAACTTGTCGTGGATGGCGTCGGCGAACTGGCGCGCCTCGTCCATATCCGGGTGCGACGTCTCACACCAGATGACGTCGGCGTAGGGGGCGTAGGCCAGACCGCGGCTGATGGCACACTCGATGCCGCCGTTGATGTGGTGGAACCCCTCGACCGTCCGGTCGCCATAGATGAACGGCACATCGTTGGGGTCAATGTCCGTCGTCAGCAGTTGCGCGCCGTTGGCGTCGGTGCGGGCGATGAGGACGCTGGGCACGCCCATCACGTCGGCCGCCAACCGCGCCGCCACCAGCTTCTGGACGAACTCGCGCGTCGGCACCAGCACCTTGCCGCCCATGTGGCCGCACTTCTTGGCCGACGAAAGCTGATCCTCAAAGTGGACGCCGGCCGCCCCGGCCTCGATCATCGCCTTCATCAGTTCAAAGGCGTTGAGCGAGCCGCCAAAGCCCGACTCGGCATCGGCGACGATGGGCGCGAACCAGTAGACGCCATCTTCTTCGTTCATGTGGTGAATCTGGTCGGCGCGCATGAGGGCGTTGTTGATGCGACGCACCAGGTTGGGCACGCTGTCGGACGGGTAGAGGCTCTGGTCGGGGTAGGTCTGGGCGGCCGTGTTGCCGTCGCCGGCCACCTGCCAGCCGCTGACGTAGATCGCCTTCAGCCCGGCCTGCACCTGCTGCACCGCCTGATTGCCGGTCACGGCCCCCAGCGCCGGCACGTAGTTCTCCTGCTGCATCAGCCGCCACAGCCGCTCGGCCCCCATGCGGGCCAGGGTATACTCGATCTGCACCGAGCCGCGCAGCCGCACCACGTCCTCAGCCGAATACGGCCGGGTGATGCCCTGCCAACGCTTGTTCAGTTCCCAATCATCCTTCAGCTTGGCTACATTGTATGGTTTGAACATCCTCACGCCTCCATTCAGGTTCTAGGTTCTAGGTTCCAGGGTGCTTCTGACCCACGGTCTTATTGACAACCGACAACTAATTCAAGTACTCGTACGCCTTCAACGTCAGGAAATCGGTGAACTGATCGGCCACGCTGATCTCGTCGAACAGCCGCGCGGCCAGCTCGTAGTTGTTGGCGGCAAAAAACGCCTCGCCCACCTTGGCCCGCAACTCGGCCAGCACCTCGGCCGTCAGGCCGCGGAACAGATCGACGGTGATCGGCCGCCCGTCGTCCAGCCGGGCATTGGGGTTGTGGAGCCACTGCCAGAGCTGCGAGCGGGAGATTTCGGCCGTGGCCGCGTCCTCCATCAGGTTATAGATGGGCACACAGCCGTTGCCGCTCAGCCAGGCGGCCATGTACTGGATGCCGACGTCGATGTTGGTGCGCAGCCCGGCGGCGGTGATCGTCCCCGTGGGGATGGCCAGCAGCTCGTCGGCGGTCACGTGGACGTCTTCGCGCTTGCGGAAGATCTGGTTAGGCGTCGGCATGTGCTTATCGAAGATGTCGCGAGCAATGCCGACCAGACCGGGGTGGGCCACCCACGTGCCGTCGTGGCCGTCGCGCGCCTCGCGCTCCTTGTCGGCCCGCACCTTAGCCAGCGCCGCCTCATTGGCCTCCGGGTCGTTCTTGATCGGAATCTGCGCCGCCATGCCCCCCATGGCGTGGATGTTGCGCCGGTGGCAGGTCTTGATGACCAATTGCGAGTAGGCGCGCATGAACGGCACGGTCATCGTCACCTGGGCCCGGTCGGGCAGGAAGAAGTCGGGGTGCTTCTGGAACTTGCGGATGGCGCTGAAGATGTAATCCCACCGGCCACAGTTCAGGCCGGCGGAGTGCTCCCTTAACTCCCAGAGGATTTCGTCCATCTCGAACGTAGCCAGGATGTTCTCGATGAGCACCGTGGCCCGAATCGTGCCCTGCGGGATGCCCAGCAGTTCCTGGGCCAGCACAAAGACGTCGTTCCACAACCTTGCCTCCAGGTGGCTCTCCAGCTTGGGCAGGTAGAAGTAGGGGCCGGTGCCGCGGGCGATGAGGGCGTGGGCGTTGTGGAAGAAGTAGAGACCGAAGTCGAACAGCGAACCGGAGACGGGCTCACCGTCCAGCAAGACGTGCTTCTCGTTCAGATGCCAGCCGCGGGGGCGGACGAGCAGCACGGCTGTCTTGTCGTTCAACCGGTAGCTCTTGCCCTCTGGGCTGGCGAAGGTGATAACGCGGTTGACGGCGTCGCGCAGGTTGATCTGGCCTTCGAGGGTTGCCGCCCAGGTGGGGGCGTGGGAGTCCTCGAAGTCGGCCATGTAGACGCTGGCCCCGGAGTTGAGCGCGTTGATGATCATCTTGCGGTCAACGGGGCCGGTGATCTCCACCCGGCGATCTTGCAGGTCGTCGGGGATGGGGGCGACGGTCCACTCGGCGGCGCGGATGTCGGCCGTCTCCGGCAGGAAGTCGGGCATGACCCCGGCGCTGATCTCAGCCTGCCGTTCGGCCCGCCGCGCCAGCAACGCCAGCCGCCGCCCGTTGAAGGCCTGCTGAAGCTCAGCCACAAACTCCAACGCCTCAGGCGTCAGAATTGTCGCGAACTCTGGGGATATCTCAGCCTGGATGAGAACGCTCTCTTTCACCATCCTGATCCTCTCCACGTCCTAGATAACCTTCACTGTCAGCGAATATTCGCCAACAGTACAGCCAGTATAAGAGAACCGATCGCAATTTGTCAAGGAAATTGGCTCGCGCCCTTGCTGATTAGCGAAAATTCGCTAGACTTGCTCCCATGCGTCACGATCAACATCTAACGCATTGCGTCATTATAGCGCACTGTGTCATGGGTTGTAAAGGGGTTAGTTGTCAGTTGTCGGGTGTCCGTGCTGGAAGGCACGGACACCCGACAACCGACAACCGTCAATGAGTATGGACCTCATCAACATCATCTTCGGCATGAAACTGCGCCAGGCCCGGCTGGAAGCGGGGCTGACGCTCACCGACCTGGCCCGCATGGCGGAGATGTCGCCGTCGTACCTGACCGAGATCGAGAAGGGGCGCAAGTACCCCCGCGCCGACAAGATCGTCAAGATGGCCGAGGCGCTGGGCAAGCCCTACGACGACCTGGTCTCGATCCGTCTGGCCCCGTCGCCTGTCTCTTATACACATCTCCGAGCCCACGAGACCGTACTAGATCTCGTATGCCGTCTTCTGCTTGAAAAAAAAAAAAAAAATAACGCCAATACCGTACACCACCTGTAAATATAATGTCAAGCTGTTAAACCACAATGTGGGCCGAACACAGAAATGACGCCGAAACAACTAAGACATCAACAATACACATA
>CALLZA010000524.1 GCA_937858165.1 uncultured Ardenticatenia bacterium | reverse complement strand
TGGACGTCTAAGTGTTACAGCGATCTGATGTGCTGTGTTGCGCTGCTGTACAGGTGTTTTCGTATCACACTGTGTGTTGACATTCAGCTAGCATTGTGTTCTTGTTTGTGCGTAAGGTTATTCTTTTTTTAGCTAGTGTTTTTTTTTTTCAAGCAGAAGACGGCATACGAGATCTAGTACGGTCTCGTGGGCTCGGAGATGTGTATAAGAGACAGGTCGGGAACATGCCGCTGCCGACCGGCTGGCAGACCACCGGCCCCAACACCTTCTGGGAGGGGTACTTGCACGTCCAGGATGAGCCGGTTATCGAGCTGACCCTCTATGACTGCGGCGACACCACCGGCAACAATCGTCTGGACGTCGTCCAGGTCTATGATCCCGACAACAATCTCGTCATCGACCAGACGAACTGCACAGGCAACCTCATCTTCTCCATCGCCACAGCCGGCAAGCCCGGTCTATATCGCGTTCGCCTGGAGGACAACGACACCCTTACCGGCAACGAGGGTACTATCTGGGTCAACAAGCTGCGCGACCAGCGCATCTATACCGACCCAACCCGCACCACCCTGGCGGCCACCAATCTGCTGAACCGTATTGAACCCCTGCCCATCGATTGGGTCACCGGCGGCGCTTTGACCTTCTGGGAAGGGTACATTCGTATCCAGAACGAGAGCAACATCACTGTTCGCGTGACCGATTGCGGCGACGACGAAGGCAATGGCACGCTCGACGCCATTCAGATCACCGATCCAACGGGCCTCATCGTCGGTCTGGCCAGCGATTGCAGTAGCGAATCGCGACTGTTCCCGATCAGTACGGCCAGCAGGCCGGGCTGGTATCGCGTCTACTTCTACGACAAGGACACCGGCAGCGCTCCCGGCCGTTCGCTTGATCAGAACGTCGGCCGCCTGGCGATCATCAATCTCGTCGATCAGCACGTCTACGTGACACCGGGCGACCAGCCGACACCCACGGCGACACGGCCGACCACCGCCACGCCGACGCCCACGGCCACACGCCCGGCCACAGCCACGCCGACGCCCACCACCACCCGCCCGGCCACAGCCACGCCAACGCCCACCGCCACCCCGCCGCCCGGCGACGGCTGGCAACCGGTCGGCCCCGGCTCGGCCGGCGGCGGCGGCATCAGCAACAACGGCGGCGACTCGCAGAACGTGGCGATCGCGGCCGGGCCGGGGAACATACTCTACGTCGCCTGGAGCGACACGAGCGCCGGCGACGCCGAAATCTACCTGCGCCGCTGGGATGGCTCGACCTGGAGCGAGCTGGGCGGCTCGGCCAGCGGCGGCGGCATTAGCAACAACAGTGGCGATTCGGTCTGGCCATCAGTGGCCGTCGGGCCAGACGACAACCCGTGGGTCGCCTGGCACGACGACACGCCCAACAAGACTGAAATCTACGTCCGGCGCTGGACGGGCACAGCCTGGGAGCAAGTTGGGGCCAGCTCGGCCACTGGCGGCGGCATCAGCAACAATAAGGGCGACTCGCGGTTCGTCGATCTGCATGTCGCAGCCAACGGCCAGGCATTTGCCGTGTGGACCGACAGTAGCGCCGGCAACAGCGAAGTCTATCTGCGACAGTGGGATGGCAATGCCTGGGTGGGGCTGGCCGGTTCGGCCTCCGGCGGCGGCATCTCTAACACCAAAACCCGCTCTGGCCGGCCGGCGCTGGCCCTCAGTGGGGGGTTGCCGACCGTTGTCTGGGCCGAGACGGATACCGTGGGCGAAATCTACCTGCGTCGCTACAACGGCTCCGCCTGGGTCGAAGTGGGCAACCACTCCGCCTCGAACGGCGGCGTCAGCAATACGCCGGGGGATTCATTCTATGCAACGTTGATCTACAGCGACGGCGGAAAGCCCTACGTGGCCTGGTATGACGAGGTTGGGGGGCAGCGAGAGGTCTACGCCGCCACGCTGGAGGGCAACGAGTGGGTGCCCGCCGGCAGCGGGGCGGCTTCGGGCGGCGGCATCAGCAACACACCGCGCGACTCGACGGAACCGAACTTGGCCGCGTCCGGCATTCCCTTCCTGGCCTGGCAAGAAAAGACAGCGACCGACAACGAGGTCTACGTCCGCCGCCTGGTCGGGACGAATTGGGTCGAAGTGGGCAACGGCTCAGCCAGCGGCGGCGGCATCAGCAACAACAGCGGCGACTCCGACTTTCCGGTGACGGCCTTTGTCAACGGCCGTCTCTACGTCGCTTGGGAAGACAACAGCAGCGGCAACTATGAGGTCTATATCCTGATGAACGCCACTCCCTGAGAATAGAGGAGGGACAACGGATTTACCTTGCACTTGGGTGAGAAGTGTTTAGGCGGCATTAAGGCGACGGGATGTCCCGTAACAGTGCGGCAATGGTTAACGCCGCGAAAACGATAAGACAGATCAATAGGCCGGCCAATAGCAAGACACCTGTACTACAGCCCCGTGCTCGATCGTAGCCGCTTGGGCCGGGGCGGGTGGCGGGCAGAGGGGAGGGTTGAAAGAAGGCCGCGATTGCGGCGCGCGCGCTCTGAATCGTGGCGAGTAGCCTTGCCCCCAGCCAGCCGATGGCTACCGTTGTAAAGACTCCGGCCAAGAATCCGCGCCGGTACAGGCTATCTGTGACAAGGGGTGAGAGCAGCAGGTCACCTAGACCTTCCATGAGGCGGCGTATGGTGTCAAGGATGATGTCCATCCTTGTTCTCCCCTGTGGCGTTGTACGAGCCTACTTCACTCTGGAATTGTCTGCCATTATAGCAGACCGCAACAGTCGGAAACGCCACAAGGAAAAGGCAAAATAAAAGAGGGGGCCGTTGACCCCCTCTCGCTACTTACGGGCTAATCCACAAAATCGCGGCTGAATACAGCCGTCTATTGTCTATAGCTCCCTCTGTTACCCGCGCCGCAACAGATAAACGCCCAGCGCCGCCAGCACCAGCAGGAACCCGGCCGCGCCCAGGACGATGATGCCCAGCCGGCCGCTGAACAGCCCACCCTCGCCATCGGCCGCGGCCTCTTCAACCGCCCCGTCGGTCGCCTCGCCGGCGGTGGTTGTGTCGCTGGCCGGCTCCACGGCGGCGTCGGCCGCCGCGTCGCTGGCCGGGGCGTCGCCCAGCCCAAACAGCACGGTGTAGGACTCGCCGCTAGCAATCGACACCGCCCAGTTGTCTTCCGTCGTGGCTGCGAAGCCGGCCGGCGGATAGAGCTGCAACTGGTAGCTGTCGGCCTCAGTCAACTCGAAGCAGTACGGCTCGGTCACACCGTCCGTGATGTAGGTCGAGACCGTCGCGCCGGCGCGGGAGATGGCAATGGCGGCATTGGCCACCAACGGCTCATCCTCATTGCGCTGGCCGTCGCGATTGGCGTCGTGGAAAGCGCCAACGCAGATCGTCCCGGCCACGGCCGCGCCTTCGGGCGTCACGTCGGTCGTCGCTGCCTCAGTCGTCGCCGCGGCCGTGGCGTCGGCCGGGGGCGTAGCCGCCGGATCGACCGTCGCCGCCGGGTCAACGGGTGCGGCGGGGTCAAGCGTGGCCGCCGGGTCTGCGGTTGCCACCGGATCGACAGTGGCCGCCGGGTCAGCCGTGGCCTGCGCCGCGGCGTCGCCCGTGCCGGCCTTGATGAGAATCTCGTCGCCGGGGTTCAGGAACGCCGGGTCGTTGTTCAACTCGCGAATGGCCGCCAGCGCATCGAGCGGGGCCAGGCCAAGCGTCTCGGCGTAGTTGATGGCGATGACCCACAGCGTATCCCCTTGCTGCACGACGTGGACGATGGAGCCATCGGGACGCGGCGTCGGCGGGACAACCGTCGCCGCCTGGGCCACCGGCGCGGCCGGTTGGGCGGCTGCGCCCGTATTCGTCGTGCCCGCCGCCGGCTGGGCTGCCACGGCCCCGGTCGCATCAAGCGCCACCAGCGACGGCGTATCGAAGAAGAAGCCGTTGTGGGGGAACGGATAGGCCGAGGCCATCTCGATGTAGACGGTCATGTTCGGCTGGGTGGCCGTGAACTCGTGGACGAAGATGGGGTACGCCTGATAGAACGGGTTGATCGTGTCGGCCGTCCACCAGCCACTGTAGTTGATGGCGTTCTCGTCACGCCAGGTGGCGCCGACCGGCCCCGCGCCCAAGCGCACCTTGGCCATGCTTCGGTGCTCCGGCGGCGGGGCGATCTTCTGGCCGCCCTCGTAATCGACGAAGACGTCGATGTAGACGGGCACGGCCAGACGGTAGCGGCGGCCGACTTCCAGCCCCTCCACGTCCTGCCCCAGCGCGGCCCACAGCGGCGCCCAGGTGTTGAAGACCTTCATCGTGTAGGCGCCGTCTTTCCAGAAGAACTCTTCGCCCGGCGGCGAGCCTTTGATGTTCCAGACGATGGTCTCCGGGCGGGTGGTCACCCACTCGCCGCCGAAGATCAGCTCATTGTTAGACCAGTACATCCGCCAGCCGTTGGGCACGGTGATCTGGGCGATGCCGTCCTGATTGAAGTGGCCCGCTTCGAAGCCGGGGTTCTCCAGCAGGTTAGGGCCGCTTTGGGCCTGTGCCGGCAGGGTCGCCGCGCCGGCCAGTAGTAGCACGAAAAGTGCCAGCAGCAGCAGGTGTGTCTTGCGCATGTCGATTCCTCTTCTCCTCAGCCGGTTGCCCAGGCTCAGCTTGGCCGGCAACCGCACGACGCGCCGCGGCGCGTCCGGTTAAACAACGTGTTATCTTAACAGCAGCGCCGCGCCCATACCACATTTCCTGGCGGCGCATGAGTGGCAGGTTAACGCCGGGCCAGTCGGCGGCGCGCCAACGCCGCCAGAGCGACGGCTGCGGCCAGCGGCAACAGCAGTTGCGGCCAGTTGGCGGCGTTGGGAAAGACGGCGCGCAGCACCAGAGCGGCGTTCTCCGGCCGGGCCAGGGGGAGTTGCAGCGCGGCCAGATCGAGGGCGTAGCCGTAGCTCGTGCCGATGTGGGCCATCTGCCGCGCCAGCGACAGGAAGAAGAGGCCGTAGACGACCAGCGCGGCCACGGCGCGGAAGACCGGCCTGCGGCGCGGGTCGAACAGCCAGTCGAGGGCGAAGCCCAGGGCGGGCACGAGCAGGCCCAGGAACGGCACAAGGTAGCGACCGTCGGCGGTGAAACCGTGGGAAGTGTGGTGTTTGGCGAAGAGCAGCAGGTAGAGCAGGAACAGCCCGGTCATGAGGCCGAACGCCGCCTGTCGCCGCCGCAAAAACACCACCAGCCCCGGCAGGGCTAGCACCCACATCGGCGACAGCAGCAACAACCCCTGATTGATGCACGGCGGCCCGCCGCACCAGCCGCCCCCCTCGCCCCACCACAGCAGCGCCCGCAACCCCGGCAGCAGGGGAAAGTTGAATGTCGTGGCGAACGAACCGGCCCAGGGGTAGTTGACGGCGTAGGCGTAGGAGAGCGTCCACGGGCGGCCGAAGTTGGCCGTGTTGTACCAGGCCAGGAAGGCCAGCGGCAGGGCGGCGGCCAGCAGCGCCGGCAGCACCGTGGTCAGTGGCCGGCGGCGCGCCCGCGGCCAACTGCGCCACAGCCAGAAGAGGCCGACCAGGGGCAGCAGCAGAGCGTTGGAGTACTCGACGACGACGGCCGCGCCCAAGGCGAAACCCAGCAGCGCGTACCACGACCAGCCGGCCAGCTCCCGCTCAGCCAGCAGCAGGGCCAGCGTCCCCGACAGGACGACCAGGAAGCCGGACAGCGGGTGGGAAAAGAGGACCGTGCTGTACTTCCACTGCGTCGTCCCCAGGGCGAAGAAGACGACGGCCGTCAGCGCCGCCGCCCGGCCCACATCGAGATAGCGGAGCAAGGCGTAGAGCAGCGCCGCCGTCCCGGCCCCGGCCATCACCGGCAGCAGCAGCACGTAAGGCAACCGCGGATTCCCCGCGTCGTGCCGCGACGGCATCCCTGTCCCCTCTAGCCC
>CALLZA010000523.1 GCA_937858165.1 uncultured Ardenticatenia bacterium | reverse complement strand
CCTGAAGGCTATCGCTGCCGGGGCCAATGTAGCCATGATGACGTCAGAGATTTTGAAGAACGGCATCGGCCGCTTCAGCGAAATCCTGCACGAGATGTCCTTGTGGCTCGAAGAGCGCGAGTATCTGTCGCTCGACGAGTTGCACGGCAGCCTGAGCCAGATCAACGTCGCCGCCCCAGCCGCCTTCGAGCGTGCTAACTACATCCAGATCGTGCGCTCCTACAATCCGACGTTCCGTTAGTTTGGTTTCGTTGTCACCGTGTCCGATTCGGTGTGATCCAAATAGAAAAGGCCCTGGCGCAAACCAGGGCCTTTTCTGTTTCTATATCCCCGCCGCAGAGGTGTCGGCTCCACCCGGCTCCCCGTGCGTCGCACCTTCTGAGGTGCGTTGCACGTTCTTGAATGTCTACTCAGAAGGTGCAACCCACTGAAGAAAGTGGGATGCACCTGATCAGCGTCCAGAAGGTGCAACGCACTTTAGAAAGTGGGAGGCCCCAGGTCCGCTAGAAGCGATCCATGTCGGGCGCGTTGAGCGCCCACTTGCAGGAAATGCCGGCCAGATTGCAGTCGATCCCGGCCGTGCAGGTGCAGGCGCGGACCTGATAGGCGCGGCCAAAGTCACTCAGGAAATCGGCCGTGGGATAGACGCGCTGCTCGCGCAGTTCCACGTCCTGATGGATCAAGTCACACTTCTTCCGGCCGACAACAACCCACTTTTCAATTGCCATCTCAACTTCTCCTGAAGTCGCCTAAGCGTGCGGTGTACGACACGGCCTGGATGACCGCGCCGTCCACTATCGAGGATACTCAAAAGGCCCCGTCTTGCTCTAGTATCAAACGTCATAGGATTACATGACATTTGTCACTCACATTTGTGAAATCCATCACTAAGAGGAACTGGATTACTCCTGTATGATACCAAGTGGCCGCAGCGTAGGAATCGCCCTGCGCCGCGAAAGAGGAGGTTGTAGAGATGCTTCAGCCTGATCGCATTGTTCCGACGACCTGTCCCTACTGTGGGGTGGGCTGCCAGATTGACCTCCACGTCAAAGACGGTCTCATCTATCGTGTCAACGGCCGCTTCGACAACCCGGTCAACCACGGCAACCTGTGTGTCAAGGGGCGCTTCGGCTTCGACTTCATCCACGCCCCCGACCGGTTGACAGCGCCCCTACTGCGCCACGACCGAACGCAACCGTTCAATGCCCAGCACGAGACGACCTGGGACACGGCGCTTGGCTATGTCGCCGACCGGCTGCGCGCCATCCGCGCCGCCCATGGCCCGGACAGCATCGCCTTCCTCGTCTCCGCCAAATGCACCAACGAGGAGAACTACCTCGTCCAGAAGCTCGCCCGCGCGGTGGTCGGGACGCACAACGTCGACCACTGCGCCCGTCTCTGACACAGCAGCAGCGTGGCCGGTCTGGCCACGACGCTCGGTTCCGGGGCGATGACCGACTCGATCGCCAACATCGTCGATGCCGATCTCCTGTTCGTGACCGGCTCCAATACGACGGAAGCCCACCCCATCATTGGCCTGGAGATGAAGCGCGCTGTACGCAAATTTGGCGCGCGCCTTATTCTGCTCGACCCGCGCGAGATCGAGCTGGCAAACTTTGCCACGCTACACCTGCGCCACCGGCCGGGCACCGACGTGGCCGTGCTTAACGCCCTTGCCCACGTCATCATCCGCGACAATCTGGCCAATGCTAACTTCATCGAAGAGCGCACTGAGGGATTCGACGCCTTCGCCGCGTCCGTCGCCGACTGGACGCCGGAAAGGGCTGCGGCCGTCTCCGGCGTGCCGGCGCAAGACATTGTCGACGCCGCTTACCTCTATGCCCACGCCCGTAA
>CALLZA010000522.1 GCA_937858165.1 uncultured Ardenticatenia bacterium | reverse complement strand
TATTGTTGTTGCGTCGTTGACTGTCTTGTTGATTTTATATCTTACTGCTGATGTGTTTATTGACTGTCTAGTTGTTGATTGGTGATGTGTTGTTGCGTCTTAATGATTGTTGTTTTGTTATAGATTACTGTGTGTTTTGATGTTGTGTTTTTTTTTTTTTTTCAAGCAGAAGACGGCATACGAGATCTAGTACGGTCTCGTGGGCTCGGAGATGTGTATAAGAGACAGGGTCGGCCCAGCGGATTTGCGACAGGCGGTGGGTGATTAGGAAGGTCGTGCGGTTCTCGGCCGCATGCTGAATGGCCCGCTGAATCTGGTCTTCCGTGGCGCTATCGACGGCGCTGGTCGAGTCGTCCAGAATGAGGATGCGCGGCCGGGTCAGAAAGGCGCGGGCCAGGGCGATGCGCTGGCGCTGACCGCCCGACAGAGTGACGCCGCGGCTGCCGACGACCGTCTCATAGCCGTCGCTGAAGCCGACAATGAAGTCGTGGGCCTGGGCGGCGCGGGCGGCGGCCTCGATCTCGGCCGCCGTCGCCTCCGGCGCGCCGAAGGCGATGTTCTCGGCAATGGTGCGCGAGAACAGGAAGATGTCCTGCTCGATGATGGAGATCTGTCGCCGCAGCGCGTCCAGGCTCCAGTCGCGCACGTCAATGCCGTCGATCAGCACTCGCCCGTCGCGGGCATCGTAGGTGCGGTTGATGAGCTTGGTCAGTGTGCTCTTGCCCGCCCCGGTCTGGCCGACGATAGCCACCGTCTGCCCGGCGCGCACGGTGAAACGGATATCGCGCAGCGTATCTACATCGTCCACATAACCGAACGACACGCCGTCGAAGGTCACGTCACCGGTTATCGTCTCGGCGTGGCCGACGGGGTTTTCATCCAGCAGTGTCTCGCGGTTCATCAGCTCCAGGATGCGCCGCGCGCCGGCCAGCCCCAGCGAAACGCGCGAATAGGCCATCAGCGAGATGTTGGTCGGAAAGCCGAACAGCCCCAGCAGGCCGATGTAGGCCACCACGTCGCCGACTTGAATACGGCCGGCCTGAAGCAAAAGCAGGGCGTGGGCAAAACCAATAGCCTCAGTCACCCCCAGCAACAGCAGCGGCAGGAACTTGGCCTCCTCGCGCCCCTGGGCCACGGTGGCATTGCGGTACTCACGGGCGTTCTCCTGGAAGCGAGCGATCTCGGCCGTCTCCTGGGCGCTGCCCTTGACCATCTCGACGCCGTCCAGGGCCTCGGCCAGACGTGCGTTCATGCTGCCAAAGGCCAACCGCACGCGGTCGGCAATATGAGACAGAATGCCCATGTAGTGAGTCAGCGCCACCATGTAGGCGACGATGAAGAACAGCGGCGCGGCTACCAGTTGCGGGTCATAGCGCGGGGCCAGCAACAAGGGCATGATCATGAAGTTGGCCGAGCCGACAACAAGATTGATGCCCGGATTCATCATCAGGTTCATCTCGCGCACGTCGTTGGTGGCCCGGGCCATCGTGTCGCCGACCGGTTGCAGGTCGTGGAAAGTCATGCTCTTGCCCAACAGGCTCAGGTACAGTTCCTGTCGGGTATCGCGCTCTACCCGCTCACCGATGACCGAGCTGGCAAAGTTGCGCCCCAGTTGCAGCACCGAGCGCGTCACCTGGCTGGCCAATACGACCACCGCCGCCAGGGCAATGCGGTCGAACTGCGGCGGATCGGCCAGCGCGGCATCGAAAGCGATGCCGATGAAGACCGGCATGACCGCCGCCAGCGCCGCATTGCCAAACGCGCCAATGAACATGCCCACAAACAGCCACCCATGGCGTCCCAGGTGGGACAGAACCCAGCGGTTGGGAGAGCCGCGGTTCGATTCCTGGTGGAGGTCAATGGCAAATTCGCTCATTCGCTTTCCTATCGCCGCCCGCCTCATCCAAGCAGGCGGCACGACGGCCGACATTATGCCACAACACCGCCGCGCGGCCCATCTGATCGCAGAGTTGGCATTGAGGTTTTCTTCTATAGCCGATTACCGCCCGATCGGCTACCATCAGCGCCAACTGTCCGATCGCCCGGAGCCTGACCCCAGGTCGGCCACATCACCGGCATGACAATACCCATGAACTACAACGATTCCCCCTTCCGTCTACGCTCGCGCGCGTCCGTCGTGGCGCGCCTTCGTCCCTGGGCCACCCTGTTGCTGCTGGCGCTGTTGTGCATCCTGGCGGAGCGGGCCGCGGCCGAACCAAACGCCGCCGCAGCCAACTTCGATCTCGGTTCCCTGAACGGCCCCAACGGCGTGCGCATCGCCGGCCGCAACCCCGGCGACGAGGCCGGCCAGGCGCTGAGCAACGCCGGCGACGTGAACGGTGACGGCCTGGACGACGCGATCATCGGTGCCCCGGCGGCCGCGCCCGAGGGCAAGCAGGGCGCGGGCGAAGCGGCCGTCGTCTTCGGCGCGATCGCCAACCCGGCAGCACTTCCGTTGGCTGACCTCGACGGCAACAACGGCTTTCGGCTGACCGGCGCGGCGTTCAATGCCGCCGCCGGCGCATCCGTCAGCGGCGGCGACGTGAACGGCGACGGGCTGGCCGACCTGCTCATCGGCGCGCCGGGCAGCGACGCCGGCAGCGTGGCCGCGGCGGGCGCAGTCTACGTAGTCTTCGGGGCAACGGACTTCCCGGCGCAGGTCGTCCTCGACGCGCTCGACGGCGGCGACGGCTTCCGCATCCACGGCGTGGCCGAAGAAGAGGGGGTTGGCGCGGCTGTCGGCTTTGCCGGCGACCTGAACGGCGACGGCTTCGGCGACATCATCGTTGGCGCGCCCAACGCCGCCGCGGGCAGCAAGCTAGACGCCGGCCGCGCCTACATCGTCTTCGGCCGCGCGGCCTTCGCGCCGCAACTCAGTCTGGCCGATCTGGACGGCACCAACGGCGTCACCGTCGATGGTATCGCCGCCGAGAGCTATGCCGGCCACGCCGTGGGCGCGGCCGGCGATGTGAACGGCGACGGCCACGACGACGCCTTCATCACCGCCTATGGCGCGTCGCGCGCCGCAGCCGCCGAGGCAGGGGCCGTCTACGTTCTCTTGGGCCGGGCCACCTTCGCCGCCCAACTTGACCTGGGCGATATCAGCGGCGCGGCCGGCTTTCGCGTTGAGGGGCAGAGCGCCGGCGACCATGCCGGTTGGGCCGCGGCCGGCGGCGGCGATGTGAACGGCGACGGCCGCGACGACCTTTTGATCGGCGCGCCCGACGCGGCCAACCACGCCGGCCGCGCCTACGTCGTCTTCGGCGCGGCCGACTTCCCCGACGCGCTCTCCCTCGGCGCGCTGACCGGCGTCAACGGCTTCGCCCTGACTGGCAGCGACGCCAACACGGCCACCGGCGCAGCCGTGGCCCTGGCCGACGTGAACGGCGACGCGCTGTATGACGTGCTGCTCGGCGCGCCGACGGCCGGCAGCGGCAGCGACCGCTTCGCCGGGCGTGCCTATGCGGTCTTCGGCCGGCCCAGCTTCGGCACGACCGTCGATCTGGCGGCGCTCAACGCGGCGACCGGCCTGCGCTTCGACGGCGCCGCAGCCGGCGACAGCGCCGGCCAGTCGATCAATTCGGCCGGCGACCGCAACGGTGACGGCTTCGATGAGCTGCTCATTGGCGCGCCCAATAGCGGCGTCGGCCCAGCGCGCAGCACCGGTGCAGCCTTCATGGTGCAAGGCGGGCCGACGCTCGGCGCGCCACTGCTGTTGACCCATCCGGGCACGCCCGATGACGACACGCTGAGCGGGTCGGCCAATGCCGACGTCATGCACGGCCACCGCGGCAACGACGCGCTAGCCGCCGCCGCCGGCAGCGACGCGCTGAAGGGCGGCCAGGGGGATGACACGCTGCGCGGCGGGGCCGGCGGCGACACGCTCCACGGCGGCAACGGCCGGGACACGGCCGACTACTCTGACTCGCCGGCCGGCGTGACGATTAACCTCTTCACCGGCGCGACCGGTGGCGGCGACGCCGCGGGCGACCGATTACGCGCCATCGAGGACGTCGTCGGCTCACCGGACAGCGACACGCTGACCGGCGACGCGGCCGACAACACCCTGGCCGGCGGCCCCGATAACGACACGTTGGCCGGCGGGCGGGGCAACGATGCCTTCGCCTTCGCTCCGGCCGGTGGGGCCGACACGATTAACGGCTTCGTGCCCGGCGCCGGTAGCGCCGACTATCTCGACTTCACCGACTTCCCGGCCATCGGCGGCGTGAGCGATCTGACCGTTCAGGCCAACGGTGGCGATACGATCATCACCCTGCCCGGCGGGGCAACCATCCGCCTGGTCGGTGTCGCGCCGGGGGCGCTGCACGCTGACGACTACCGCTTTGCCGGCGCGCCGCTGGCCCGGGCCGACGCCTTCAGCACACCGGCCAACACGCCGCTGAACGTGGCCGCGCCGGGCGTGCTGACCAACGACGACAATCCGACGGCCGCGCCCCTGTCGGCCGTCCTCGTCGATGGCCCCGACCACGGCACGCTGAGCCTGCACGCCAACGGCTCCTTCACCTACACCCCCGCCGCCGGCTACCTCGGCGCGGACGGCTTTACCTACCGCGCCAGCAACGGCCGGAACTCCAACGTCGCCGCGGTGGCGTTGACGGTTACGCCCCGACCACCGACGGCCCATGATGACCAGTTCACCGTGGCGCTGGGCGAGACGCTGACCGTGACCGCGCCGGGTGTGTTGGCTAATGATCAGAATCCCGGCGGCGAAACGCTATCGGCCGTGCTGGTCGCGCCGCCGGTAGACGGCACCCTCGCGCTGGCCGGCGACGGCTCATTTACCTACACGCCCACGGTCGACTTTGCCACGCAAGACAGCTTCAGCTATCGGGCCGATAACGGTTTGGTATCCAACGTCGCCACGGTGGTCATCGCCATCGTCGATCCCGACGGCCCGCCGGTCGCCGTCGATGACAGCTACACCACGCCGGTCGGCCAGACGCTAACCGTCACCGCGCCGGGCGTGCTGGGCAACGACGTCAACCCGCAGCCGGGGAGCATGACCGCCGTGCGTGCCGCCGGCCCCGCCCACGGCACGCTGACGCTGAACACCAACGGCTCGTTTACGTATACGCCGCAGGCCGGCTATGAGGGCGCGGACAGCTTCACCTATCGGGCGAGTAATGGGCAACTTTCGGATGTGGCAACGGTGACGATTACCGTCACGGGGGGTGTGGGCCGGCGCGTCGTCCTGCCAATGGTCATCGCCCCGTAGGGCGATTCTGGAGAATCGCGCTACAAGGGATGGGCGGCCGACTGCTCTGCGTCGTCGCCCAACACGCGCAGGTCGATGCTGCCGCCGGAGGCGATGCCCGGCCGGAACATGACCCGCGACACGCCGCGCAACGCGTCCCACACGTCGCCCAGCGAATCGGCCAGGGCCACGGAGCGGCCGAGGCGGTTGGCCACGTCCTGCGGCGACAGGTCGTCGAGGCTGATAGTGTCGGGGTGGTCGAACATCACCCGCGGCAGAACGACGAGATCGCCGACGCCCGCAGCCTGAAGCTGATCGATGGCGTCGCCGGCCATGAGCAGGCCGGATACGGTGATCGTCTCGCCCAGGCGCGTGTTAAGGATGGGCACAACCGTCACGTCGCAACAGGTCAGGGCGGCGAATTCGGCCGCCGCGCGACGCAAGGTAGGGGCGAAGAGGGTGGCCGTCGCCAGGGTGATCGTTTGGGGCGGCGGCGGGTCGGTCGCCGCGGCGATCTCTTCGCCGACGGCGGCCCAGTCATCCAGGAAGGCGCGCACCATACCCCTGTCTCTTATAAACCTCTCCGAGCCCACGAGACCGTACTAGATCTCGTATTCCGTCTTCTGCTTGAAACAAAAAAATCAACAAAAAGTCATACACTCACATCTAGCACA
>CALLZA010000521.1 GCA_937858165.1 uncultured Ardenticatenia bacterium | reverse complement strand
TTTGGTATTGTGTTTGTATTTTGTTGTTTTTTTTTTTTTCAAGCAGGAGGCGGCATACGAGGTCTAGTACGGTTTCGTGGGCTGGGAGAGGTGTATAAGAGACAGGGCAAGAGGAGTGTAAAGTAGTTGACAGTTGTCAGTGGCTAGTTGTCAGTTGGGAAACGCGCAGACCTGACAGGTGGGCGACTTCGAGGTTCGTTCCCGTTGGCGAGGGGTCGCCCACCTGTCAGGTCTGTGATGCGCGGCGGTGTCAGGCGGGTTGACCGGCAGTCACGGCCAACTCGCCGAGCCACGCCAGCACGCGCGCCTCGATCTGGTCGCGCACCTCGCGGAACTTGGCCATCTTCGCCTCGTCGTCACCCACAAACGCCGCCGGGTCTTCGAGGTCCCAATGCAGCTTGTGACCGATGCTCAGGAAGGTGCGCGGGCAGTTCTGGTCGGCATGGCCGCAGACGGTGATCAGATAGCCGAAGTTGACGCGGCCGAGATACTCCCTGACGTCCTTCGACCACTGCCCCTCCAACGATACACCGGCCTCTTCCATCACGCGCCGCGTGTAGGGGTTGATGCCGCCCGGCGTCAGCCCGGCGCTGAAGACCTCAAACCGGTCGCCCGCGTGGTGGCGCAGATACGCCT
The DNA here is from genome assembly GCA_937858165.1 of uncultured Ardenticatenia bacterium. Classification (GTDB taxonomy): domain Bacteria; phylum Chloroflexota; class Anaerolineae; order Promineifilales; family Promineifilaceae; genus Promineifilum. Next base: position 3,345 of record CALLZA010000521.1, on the reverse strand, counting down.
CGCCCATCTGGCTGCGCGCCGAGTTGCCCGTGCAGAGAAACAGTACCTTTGTCCTTCTTTCCATGATGCTCCTGTTATCGTTTCACACTTGCTGTTTCAACGCTCTCAGCGAGCGCCGTCCTGCCACTTGTTACCGGTCACGCCCAGGTCATCGCCCAGGAACCGGACGCGCGCGGCGATCTCGTCGGCCGCCGCGCGAAAGGCTGCCCGACGCTCGTCGGGCGTGCCGGTCACGGCCGCCGGATCGGGCACGCTCCAGTGGATAGCACGCGTCTCGGGTGGCAGCGCCGGGCAGACCTCGCGCACACGGTCGCAGACTGTCACCACGACATCCCAGAACTGAGCGACCAGCAGGTCCAGCAACTTCGAGCGCTGCCGGCTGATGTCCACGCCCCGTTCGGCCATCACGTCTACGGCCAGCGGATGGACGCGCGAAACCTCGCTACCGGCGCTGGCGGCGATCACACGCCCGCCCGCCACCTGCCTCATAAACGCCTCGGCCATCTGCGACCGGGCGCTGTTGTGGGTGCAGAGAAACAGCACGCGCCGCGGCTGGGCCGAAAGCTCCGACGCGCCACTGGTCGCAACCGACGCCAGGGATGGGTGAACTGCCCCACCACACGCGCGAAGGAGCGCATCGAGCCGCGCCAGGTCGAGATGATAGTAAACGTCGCGCGCGTCGGCACTGCTGCGATGCTCAACGACCAAGCCCCCGGCCCGCAACCGGCCCAGGTGATAGGATACCAGGTTCTGCGGCCGTTCGGTCAGAGCCACCAGCTCGCCGACGCGCCGGTCGCTGCGCGATAACTGAGCTACCAGCTCCCAGCGCACATCGTGGGCCAGTAGTTTCAGGATGGGGGGAATGGGTGTAGCAGGCATGACCATACGAGCAATATAGCTTTATACCGAATCCGTTTGTATCAATCTGTTTTGATATTAATCAATTGAACCGGTTCTGTCAATCCACAAAAAACCGGTTGCCTGCTGGGCAACCGGTCTATAGAGGGAGGCGCACCCTCGCCAAAGTTCATAACACGTCCTAATCGGTGATGGCGATGCCCGCCGCCGGCAGCAGTTGCCCCTCCGGCCCACACATCGGCCGAACCTGAATCTGCGCCGGATCGAGCAGGGCCGCAAACCAGGCCTGCCAGCGGGCCGCGGCGGCGCGATCGACAGCGTAATAGACCCAGCGGCCGTCGATCCGGTCGCGGCGGGCGCTCACGATGCCGGCCTCGCTGAGCACCTTGAGGTGGTGGGAGAGCAGGTTGGCCGGCAGGGACAGCCGCTCGACCAGTTCGCAGTTGCACGTATCGCCCTTCATCAACTCGGCGAAAATGCGCAGGCGGTTGGGGTCGCCCAGGGCCTTCAGAATGGCCACCGCTTCGGTGGTTGCAACGTCGGTTGTCAGGGTCAAGTCCATTGCGAAACCTTACGCCTCGGCCGGCAGGAATTGATCGACAGCGTCGAGGGCGTGGACAGCATAAATCGATCCGGGGCCGCCACCCATGAGCACGCCGACACTGATGGTCTCGATGAGTTCGGCACGAGTCGCCCCGGCCGTGACCGCGTCATGGGTGTGGTAAGCGATGCAGCCGTCGCAGCCGATGGCGATACTGACGGCCAGAGCCATCAGTTCCTTGATCTTGCCCGGTAGTGCGCCATCGTCCATCGTTTTGCGGTGCAGCCGCGAGAAGCCCCCCATTGGCGCGCTCAATTCGCGGCCGAGGTCGGCTAGCCGCTCCTCCAGATGGACGTGATAGGCAATGTAGTCGGTCATCATGTCTCAGGCGACGGCCAGCGCGTTCGTCACCCAGGCCATCACCTCAACCTGGTTGGGAATGCGCCCGGCGGAGACGAGCTTCTCGTTGATCACCAGTCCCGGCGTCGCCAGAAGGTTATAGCGGGCGAAGTCGGCCCGGTCGGTCACTTTCTCGAATTCCGCCGCCACGCCCGCGGCGCTCACGGCTGCCCGCGCCACCTCTTCGACCCGCCGGCAGTTGTCGCAGCCCGGGCCGAGCACTTTAATCGTCAACATATCCATCCTCCATCACAATGAATCTTATGTTATAGGGAAAGCATCCGCAGATTCACTTCTGAGAAATCTGCATAACCGGCGAAACCTGTGGATGTTCCTGCAATTAGCTCTCGAGGATGGCTCCCTCTTTCATCCCGGAAACAACGCCCGCTCTTCGACGATGGCCACTTCCGGCTCGATACGAATTTCCGATTTCACCGAGTTAGCCACCAGGCTGTACTTCTCGGCCGATTGCAGCGCCTTCGCCACCCGCGAACGGATGACCTCCGGCTTTTCGTCGCCGGCCGCGATCCGAATGTGGGGCCGCAGCACGACCTCGGTGAAAATCTCCGTCCGGTCGAGTTCGATGAGCTTTGTGCCTTCGGCCCGGCACTCATAGCCGAGCAAGTCCAGCTTATACCGCTCGGCGGCCCAGATGAACATCATCATGATGCAGGTGTTGACCGCGGCGACGAAGGCGTCCTCCGGCGTGAAGACACCGGCGTGCCCCTGCGCGTCGGGCGGGGCGGAGAAAGCCATCTCCGGCCCGTTGCCCATGACAATGTGGCCCCAATGCTCGCCTCTCCAGGCTACAGTGGTGTTATAGACGGCCGTCTTGCTCACGCAACCTCCAGTTGGCCGCAGAACACGGCGTATTCACCGGCCAGCGCCGCCAGATACTCCGCCTCGGCGTCGGCCGGAAGCGGGTTGTAAAGGGCCACCTGTTCCAACAGTTCGCGGGTCGTCGCCGCTGAGGGCGTCTTGCCGGCGGCGCGGAACTGCTCCATCAGCGGCGGCAAGGCAACCAATGTCACCGGCCGGCCGCCAACGGTGACCACCTGCACGGGGATGCCGGATCCACAGGCGCAGCCCGCGGCTGCATTGGTCGGCTGCTTGCCACCGTCGCGTGGCCCGTCATCGATGAATTGCCCTTCGCGCCGGCTCCAGCGCTTGTCCAGCAGTTCGTCGACCAGCCCGGCCACGCGCTCGGCCGTCGCCGCCACCGCCTGCTGCCCGGCCTCATTGAGGCGACGCCGGCCCGCCGGTTGGTCCAGGCCACGCTCGCGCACGAGGTCGGTCACGACCACGCTGGCCGCCGGCTTGCCGGAGTACTGCTCCGTGGCCCGCGCCGCGCAGCGCAACTCCTGTCTCTTATACACATCTGACGCTGCCGACGAGCGATCTAGTGTAGATCTCGGTGGTCGCCGTATCATTAAAAAAAAAACACAGGCCAACCCGCACGCACGCGCCACACGTCAATAGCGTATAGGCACGTACGGCACGATCACGAATGCGAAACGGGGGATGGAGCGGCAAAGAGAGCATAACGG
>CALLZA010000520.1 GCA_937858165.1 uncultured Ardenticatenia bacterium | reverse complement strand
CATGCTGATCTATATGCTGTTTGCTCCCCCTCTGGGTTATCTTGTCTGTTGAAGCTCACTCGTTGGTCTTATTGTGTCATGATTATCCAGTGGTCTATATTGTGTTGTGTGTTGTTTGTTTTAATGATACGGCGACCACCGAGATCTACACTAGATCGCTCGTCGGCAGCGTCAGATGTGTATAAGAGACAGGGCGAAGGCCGTGCCCAGGGCGGTAGAGAGGTTGTTGGCCACGCCGCGCAACGCGCCCACGTCGCCGGCCAGCTCCTTGGGTGACGACGAGACCATGACGTTGAACAGCAGCGTCAGCAACGACCCCTCGCCCAGGCCGACCAGTAGCAGCCCCAGGATGACCATCAGGGTGCCCCAGTTATTGCCAACCACGAACGACAGCAGGGTCAGACCGCCGGCGACCAGAGCGAAGGCGACGACGGCAATCCGGCGCGGTGTCAGGCGGCCATAGAAGCGCACGATGAAGATGGCCGAGGCGGCAATGGCCAGTGTGTAGGGCACGACGGCGATGGCGGTCTGCATCGTTGTGCGCCCCTGCACAATTTGGATGAAGAGGGGGATCAGAAAGTTGACCGCCGGGCCGAGCGCGCCGATGACCAGCAGGCAGACGATTGTGGCGCGCTCTTTGGGCGAATCGAGCACTTCCAGCGACAGCAGCGGCATCCGGCCTACCTCGGCGATGAGGTGCGACCAGGCGAAGAACGCCTGGAACAACAACAGCCCGAAGACCAGGAAGATCAGCGCCGGCGAAAGACCCAGGATGTTGAACGGCGCGTTGCTGTTGGCCAGCACGATGCCCCAGGCATTGAGGTTGTTGAAGCCGAAGCTGATCAGGATGACGGCAATGGCCGACAGCGCCACGCCCACGGCGTCAATCTTGACTCCGCTCTGGCGCGGCACGGGCTTGAGCCGGAAGCTGAGCAGAAAGACGAGGATGGACACGAAAGCCAACAGACCGAATGAGTAACGCCAGCTAAGGTAAGTTCCCAGGAAGCCGGCGACAAAGAAGGCCAGTGCTCCCGACAGGGCCGGCGTGGCCGCCAGAATGCCCAGCGCTTGCGCCTTCTGGGGGCCGCTGTAGTTGGCGGCGGTGAGCACAACCAGGGTCGGCACCAGGGCCGCCGCTGCCAAACCGGCCAGCGCCTGGGCAGTGTTCATCATGCCTGCATCCTGGCTGAGGGCCATAAGGGCCATCGCGCCACCGTGGAGCAGGGCCGTCACCTGGAAGACCAGCCGCTCGCCGAACATCTTGCCCAGCTTCGCCCCAACCATGACAAACGCCGCCACGAAGAGCGAATAGAAGACAAGCGCCGTGCCGACGCTGGTGGCCGAGACGTTCAACTCTTCAACGATGGGGCCGATAGAGACTGGGATGGCGTTGACGTTGAACGCCATTTGCATCTGGGCCAGCACAATGACAGCCATGTAGAGCCAGGTCACGGGCTGGGTTGCGCTGGGGACGGGGAGAGAAGCAGCTTGTTTGCTCATAAGGTTTCGCCGTTATGCAATGATGGTGGGCGCAAGGGCGTGGTCGCTGCGAATTGCTAGATGGAAACTACCCTTCGGCCGCACCCCAGCATTCGGCCAGCTTGACGCACATCTCCGTGGCGCGGGCCATGTCCTGGACGCTGACCCACTCTAGTGGGCCGTGGATGTTCTGCATGCCGGTGAAGAGGTTGGGCGTGGGCACGCCCTTCTCGGTCAGGCGCGAGCCGTCCGTGCCGCCGCGAATGGGGACGAAGAAGTGCTCGATGCCCGCCCCGGCGTAGGCCTTGACGGCCATGTCCACCGGGCGCATGTCGTTTTCCAGCCAGTAGCGCATGTTGCGATACTGCGGGATGACTTCGCAGGTGATGTGGGCGCGGGGCTCGGTGGCCCCGATGGCGGCGCAGACCTGTTGGATCAAAGCGCCCTGACGCTCCAGCTCGTCCATCTCGAAGTCGCGCAGGATGAAGTGCAGTTCAGCCGCCGCCGCCGTGCCGCTCATGGCGTAGAGGTGGATGAACCCTTGCCGCCCTTCGGTCGTCTCCGGCGTCAGCGTCGCCTGGGGCATCGTGTCCACGATCTTGGCCGCCAGATGGAGCGCGTTGACCAGCTTGTCCTTGGCCCAGCCGGGATGGATGGACACGCCCTGGACGTGGACGACGGCCCGATCGGCCGAGAACGTCTCGTAGACCAGTTCCCCGCGGTGCGCCCCGTCGAGGGTGTAGCCGAACGTCGCCCCCAGGTCGGCCGGCAGGTTGGCGTGAACGCCGCGGCCGATCTCTTCGTCGGGTGTGAAGCCGATGCGGATTGGCCCGTGGGGGATGTCGGGATGGTTGAGCAGGTGGCGGGCGGCGGCCATGACGATGGCCACGCCCGCTTTGTCGTCCGCGCCCAGCAGCGTGGTGCCGCTGGCGGTTACGATGTCGTCGCCGATGCGCTCCTTCAGGTAGGGCGAGTTCTCATAGGTCAGCACCTGCTCCGGGTCGTCGGGCAGGGGGATGTCGCCGCCCTGATAGTTACGGTGGACGAGGGGCTTGACGTTCGCGCCGCTGTAGGCCGGGCTGGTATCGACGTGGGCCAGCAGGGCAATCACCGGCGCGTCGTTGTCGACAGTGGCCGGGATGGTGGCCAGCACCGCGCCGTAGTCAGTCAGGCGCACATCCTGTGCGCCGATCGCGGTGAGTTCGTCAACCAGCAGGTTGAGCAGGTCGTACTGCCGCTCGGTGCTGGGGGAGGTGGGCGAGGATTCGTCGGCTGTCGTGTCGATCTGCACATAGCGCAGCAGGCGCTCTTCGACTTCGCGCTCGAAGTTCATAGTCATGGTTGCCTCTTAGTCAACGGTGTAGAGACGGGTCGGCAACCCGTCTCTACGGAATGATTATTGGACGGCGTAAGGACATGTTGCCAGTCCATCCTGCAACTGTTAGACGCCCACCGGGTAGCCCGGCCCCAACGGGATGCCAAGGATGTACCACAGGACGAACAGGATGATCCAGGCCACAGCCAGAATCAGGGTGTAGGGCAACATTAGGGCGATGATCGTGCCGATGCCGGTATCTTTCTGGTAGCGCTGGGCTACGGTCAGGATGAAGGGCAAGTAGACCATGAGTGGTGTGATGACGTTCATGGGCGAGTCGCCGATGCGATAGGCGGCCAGCACCGTTTGCGGGGCCGTGCCCAGGCGCATGAACAGCGGCACGAAGATGGGCGCGAAGATGGCCCACTTGGGCATGGAACCGGGGATGATGATGTCCAGCAGCATGATCACAAGCATGAAGCCGATTAGCAATGGAATGGAGCCGATGTTGGCCTGTTCCAGGAAGCCCGCCAGGGCCACGGCGATCACGTTGGGCATGTTGCTGAAGTTGAAGTAGGCGATGAACTGGCTGATCATCAGCAGCATGAAGACCAGTCCGGCCAGCCCGGCGAACGTCTTGGTGACGGCGGCGATGACCTGGTTGGCGGTCGTCATCGTCTTGGCCCCGCGGCCGTAGGCGATGCCGGCCAGTAGGAAGAGGATAGTGATGATGAACAGCAGCGAGTCCATGAAGGGCGTCGCGCCGATAATATCCCCCGTCTGAGGGTCGCGCAGGGGGGCGCCTGACGGCAGCGTCAACAGCAGGATAAAGACGACGTAGGCCAGGATGGTCAGGCCCGCGAAACGCATCCCACGCGCCTCACCGGCGGCATCGAGGGCAGGCGCTTCACCCACCTCAGCCTGGGTGGCCTCGTAGACCCCCAGCCGCGGCTCGACGATGCGGTCGGTGACCAGCGCGGCAACGACGCTCAGGACAAACGACGACACCACCTGGAAGTAGAAATTAGAAACCAGGGTGATGGGCGCGCCGCCGGCCAAGGCCGAGGCCTCATTGGTGATCTCGGTCAGCATCGCGTCGAGCGGCGCGACGAGGATGTTGACGGCGAAGATGGCGCTGACGCCGCCGTAGGCCGCAGCCACGCCGGCCAGCGGGTGGCGCTTGACGCTTAGAAAGGCTGCCGCGCCGAGGGGGATGAGGATCAGATAGCCGGCGTCGGTAGCGACGCTGGACAGGACGCCGACGAAGATGATGATGAACGACAGCAGCCAGCGGGGCGAGATGGCCACCAACTTGCGGATGAGGGCCGCCATCAGCCCCGCCTCTTCGGCCACGCCGGCGCCCATCATGGCGATGAAGACGACGGCCACCACGCTGAAGCCGGCGAAATTGGACACGAACGTGGTGAAGATGAAGCGTAGCCCCTCTGTGGTCAGCAGGCTTCGGATGGCGATTGTCTGTTCCTGAATCTCGAACTCCGTTGCATAGGGCTCAGCGGGCAAGAGACTTTGCGCCTCGGTGCTGTCTTCATAGAAGCTAAGCTCTGTCTCCTGGGTCACGGGCACGGCGATCTGCTCGGTGACGCTGACGTTGGCCCAGTCGAGGATGGCCGACAGGACGATCACGCCGATGATCAGGTACAGGAACATCAGCACCGGATGGGGGACTTTGTTGCCGATCCGTTCGATGGTGCCTAACCATCCTCCGGATTTAGGCTTTTCCGCGACGACATTGGACATGCTTGCCTCCTCTTGAATCCGCAATGAATAAAGATAAAGACCGATCACAAGTTGTGACGCGCGACGAGTGAATGCCCGTCGCGCGGCACCAAAGGGTAAGCGGCTACGAAAAGTAGCCGCTTGAGAATCTACTCCTTGGGTGTCGCTAACCCGCCGCCTGGGCCAACTCTTCCAGGTAGACGATAGCCGTCTCGATGCCGCGATGGAACATCTCGATGCTGAAGCGTTCGTTGGGCGAATGCAGCCCGTCGTCGTCCAGGCCGTAGCCCATCATGACCACGGGGATGTCCATCAGGGCGGCGATCTCGGCTACGACGGGGATGCTGCCGCCGCCGCGGGTGAAGATCGGCTTCACGCCCCAGCCCTTTTCGTAGGCGCGGGCCGCGGCCTGCATCTCCGGGATGTCGAACGGGAAGAGGGCTGCCTTGCCGGTCGTCAGCAGGCGCACATCGACCGTAACTGTAGGCGGGGCGATGGACTCGACATAGCGCTTCAGCAGGTCGAAGATCTTGTGTGCGTCCTGGTTGCCCACCAGGCGGGAGCTGATCTTGCAGCCCGCCCTGGCCGGCACGATGGTCTTGGGCCCGGGGCCGCTCCAGCCGCTCCACATACCGTTGATGTCCAGCGTCGGCCGGGCGGAGATGCGCTCGCGGATGTTGTAGTTGGCGTCGCCCCAGACGGCGGGCACGCCGGTGGACTGCTTGTATTGCGCCTCGGTCAGATCGGTCTTGGCGATCATCTCTCGCTCTTCCGGCGTCAGGGGCACGACGTCTTCGTAGAAGCCGGGGATGGCGATGGTGTTATCGGGGTTGTAGAGCTTGCCCAGGATTTCGACCAGCGCCAGGGCGGGGTTGTGCACCGCGCCGCCCCACAGGCCGCTGTGGAGGTCGTCCGTCGGGCCGTGGACTTCGATCTCGGCGTAGGTCATGCCGCGCAGGCTGTGGAGGATGGCCGGCTCGTCGATGCTGCGCATGGACGAGTCGCTGATGATGCACACGTCGGCGCGCAGCAGGTCGAGATGCTCTTTCAGAAACGGGACGAGATTGGGCGAGGAGACTTCCTCTTCGCCCTCGATAAGCATTTTCACGTTGACCGGCGCGTGACCGGCCGTCTTCAGGTAGGACTCCAGCGCCTTGACGTGGATGTAGAGTTGGCCCTTGTCGTCGGTTGCGCCGCGGGCGTAGATTCGGCCGTCTTTTTCGACCGGTTCGAAGGGGTCGGTGTGCCAGCCGTCTTCCATTTGGGCGGGCACGACGTCGTAGTGGCCGTAGACGAGGACGGTCGGTTTGTCCGGCCCAGCGCCGGTCCATTCGCCGTAGACAACAGGATGGCCGGCCGTCTCCATGACCGCGACCTTGTCCAGTCCGAGGCTGCTAAAGTGATCAGCCAGCCACTCGGCCATGCGGCGCACGTCGCCGGCGTGGGCGGGGTCGGCGCTCAGACTGGGAATACGCAGCATCTCGTGCAGCTCCTGGCGGAACCGCTCACCATGGATGCGGGAATAGTCGCGGGCAGCGTCGCTTAGCTGGGTCATGTCTGGTGTGCTCCTTTTGACTCCTTCATGTCGGCAGCAATGCTTTTGGATCGGCAAGACGAGCGCGCGGAAACTCCAGCGCGAGTTTCGGCCTGCGCCGGGCAGGGGCAGACTGAACGAACTATTCGAGTGATAAGCTACGATACAACGCTCGGAGAAGTTCTGGGCCAGTGCCACAATCAGTCACACCAGAAGATAGGTGAAATGATCGCCAGCAGAGCAATGGATGGCCCAATTACCTAAGACAATTATCTACGTTTCTCTGGCGGATGTCAACCGTGATCAGAGACAGGGTACGCGTGAACCCAGGCCGGCGGGGTCTGAACGACGTGGTTTGCGATTCATGAATACACATGCAGCCACGGAAACGTGTCGAATCCAGCGCCCATTTGCCTGGCGCCGGCCCGCGCCATGCTCGAAGATCAAAAACGGCCGGGTGACTGTTCATCATCCCGGCCGTGTTCGTAGACGCCCGTGGTTACTCGGTTGCCGGCGACGCTTCCGGCTCGGCCTCAGTCTCTTCCGGCTCGGCCGGCGCACGGCCGAACAGCCTGGTCAACTCACCTAGCCCCAGGGCAATGCCGGGCGCGCGGGCGGCGAACATCTCGCGCGTGTAGCGCCACTGCCACCAGCCGCCCTCCTTACCGGGGTAGTTCATGCGAGCCTCATTGCCCAACACGAACAGGTCTTGCATGGGAATGATGGCCATGACCGACACCGAAGCGTAGGCCAGACGGATCAGATCCCAAACGATGTCACGCCCGCTGACGGCCATGTACCGCCGGGCGTGGTCGCGCTCGGACTCGCTGGCGTTCAGATACCAGCCCAGCGTTGTCTCGTTATCGTGGGTGCCGGTGTAGACGACGGAGTTGGGTACGAAGTTGTAGGGCAGGAAGTCGCTGTTCTGTTCGCCGCCAAAGGCGAACTGCAGGATCTTCATGCCGGGGAAGGCGAAGCGGTCGCGCAGCTCCTCGACGTCGGGCGTCATGACACCCAGATCTTCGGCGATGATCGGCAGATCGCCCATGCGCTCCTGGATAGCCTGGAAGAACGGGATGCCGGGGCCATCGACCCACCGGCCCTTGACGGCCGTCTCCTCCGTCCCTGGAATCTCCCAGTAGCCGGCGAAGCCGCGGAAGTGATCGATGCGGGCGATGTCGGATTGCACGAGGTTCATGTGGATGCGCTGCGCCCACCAGCTGTAATTGTCCTCGGCCATCTTGTCCCAGCGATAGAGCGGGTTGCCCCAGCGTTGGCCGGTCTCGCTGAAGTAGTCCGGCGGCACGCCAGCCACAACCGAGGGTGAGCCGTCCTTGTTCAGGTAAAACAGCTCGGGATGGGCCCAGGCGTCGGCGCTGTCATAGGCGACGAAGATGGGGATGTCGCCGATGATGCGGATACCCTGGCTGTTGGCATAGGCCTTCAACTCCAGCCACTGCTTATAGAACAGGAACTGCTGAAACTTCTGTTGCTCAACGGCATCGTGCAACGTGGCGGCCCACTGTTTCATGGCCCGCTTCTGCCGCTTGGCGATATCGCTGGGCCACTTGTTCCAGACGCCGCCCTCCTGCTCCTTGTGGTGCTCCTTCAGGGCCATGAACAGGGCGAAGTCGTCGAGCCAGTAGGCGGTGTTGGCGCAGAAGGCGTCGAAGGCGGCGCGCTGGTCGGAGTTGCCGTTGGCTTGGAAGTGTTCGTAGGCGGCGCGGAGCAGCGCGCCCTTATACTCGATGACCGGGCCGAAGTCGACCTGGGCCGTGGGCAGCGAGGGCGTGGCCTCGACCGCTTCGGCCGGTAGCAACCCCTCGGCCACCAGCCGGTCGGGGCTGATGAGCAGGGGGTTGCCGGCGAAGGCGGAGAAGGATTGGTAGGGCGAGTCGCCGTAGCCGGTGGGGCCAAGGGGCAGGATTTGCCATAACTGCTGTTTGGCCGCCACCAGGAAGTCGACGAACTCATATGCGCCATCGCCCAGGTCGCCGATGCCATAGCGGCCGGGCAGGCTGGTCGGATGGAGCAGAACGCCGGCGGAACGGGTGAATTGCATGGGGTTGTACCTCCTTAGTCGTTGTCAGTGGTCAGTAATCAGTCGTCTCTCTTAATTTCTAATTGCTTCCAAGCATGGAATGCGTTCGCGCACATTGTCCGGCCGATCGCCGGGGTTGTGCAGTTGAACGAGGAAGGAAATTCCGTTGTGATCGACGGCGATGCCCTGCCACATGACCAGCCCCAACTCCTTCGCGTAGTAGTAACGCTCAAATGGCTCGGTGTCAGGGCGGCCGTCAATTTCATTACACGCGGCCAGCACAGCCACGTCACGCACTATCAAGCCGCGCCCGGGACGGCCTTCTACATCGGGCAGGGTCAGCGTCTCGTGCAGCGCCTCCAGCCGAATCCACGTCACGTGGCGGCCGGAGAGGTGGGAGTTCATCATGCAGTTGCCCTTGCGCCGGCTGACAACGATGACACTGCGGCGGTAGGTCTGGCCCACGGCCATGTGGCGCGGTATCCATGCTGTGCCGTAGCGGTCGCCGTCCATCAAGGTGTAGAAGTTGCCGGAGCCGGGGGAGGTATCGGTGCCGCGATAGATGAAACGCTCGTCGGCCCATAACTCTTCCCACTCGCTGTTCTTGGTCTGGTAAAAGCGCTGCCCCTCGTATTGAGTCTGCATACGCTGCTGGCCGATGAGGGGGCCGTTGGGCATGTCGAAGATGTGCTTCATCTCGTACAGCCGGCCGTCGCCGCGCAAATAGGGCAGCATGTCAAACCGCGTCGGCTCGCTGACGACGACTACAGCTACAAACAGGGTGGAGCCGAACCACTCACCGCGGCCGTTGCGCATCCGCCAGCGGCCAACCGCCCGGCCCGGCGCGTCGGGCGCGGTCAACTCGGCGCTGACTTCGACCACCGCCTGCGGTGCGACATGTCCGACGGGCACGCGCCGCGTTTCGCCCATCGCCTGGCCGCCGACAAAAACCAGCTCATAGCCGTCGCTCCAGGTCGTCGAGCCGGTATTGCGAATGGCCCACGTCTTGCGGAAGGGCGCACCGGCGTGCACCTCGCCGCCGTCGGGCGCGTCGACGTGGCGTTCCAGTTGGGCATCGTCGATGGCCGTCGACCCGCTGGTGGACGAGACGGGCACGCGCAGCTCGACGTAGAGCGTATCGCCGAAGAGCGCCCCTTCCGGGTTCCTGGCCCGCCACGTGCTGCGATGAAGGCCGGGGGCCAATGGCGCTTCCAACGGCACCGATACCTCGACCGTCTCGCCCGGTAGGGCGGCGGGCAGGGGGACGCTGTCGGGGGCGTTCATGCGGCTGTCGGCGACGAACACCAGCGCGTAACCGGCCGACCAGACGGACGTGCCGGCGTTGCGCAAGCGCCACGTCTTGGTGAGGCGTGTGCCGGCGGCGACAACCGTGCCGTCAGGGTAGTCCACGTCGCTCTCAAAGCGAGCGTCGTCGCTGGCCCCCGGCCGCACGACCTCGATGGCGGCGTGGAGAATGTCGCCGAAGGGCGCGCCGTCGACCGTCCGCGCCTGCCATAGCGCGCGACAGGGGCCGAGCGCCATCGGCGCGGTTAGCGCCACGGATACGTCGGCCATGCGCCCCGGTTGGAGGGTGGGCAACGGGACGGCCGGCGGGCCGTTGAAGGGGTTGGCGTCGACCGGGGCCAACAGGTACCCTGCGCCCCACGCCGCCGTGCCGTTGTTGCGCAGCCGCCACGTCTTGGTGAAAGCCCGCCCTGGCGTCAGGCGCGTGCCATCGGCCACCGTCACGTCGGCTACGTAGGCGGCGCCCGGCTGCGCCCGCCTTGGCGCGGCCACGACGTGGACGGCCACGACCAGCTCTGGGCCGAACGGCCGGCCGGCTGGGTCGCGCAGCCGCCATAGGGCACGGTAGCCGCCCGTTTGCGCCGGCGCGGTCAAGGTAATGGAGAGATCAGCCATCGCGCCGGGCCGGACGGCGGGCAAGGCGACCGTTTCGCCATCCGCGGCGCCGTCGGGGGCCAACGTGTAGCCCGCGCCCCAGGTGGCGTCGCCCGTGTTGCGGACGCGCCAGGTTTTTAGCGCCGACTGCCCGGCGACGACATTCGTCCCGGCCGGTAGCGTCAGATCGACCACCAGAACGGCGTCGTCGCGCCGCACTACGGGTGTAACGAGAACGTCGGCGTAAAGCTCGAAGGCGAAGAGGCGGCCGCGGGCGTTACGCGCCTTCCACGTGGTGCGGTGGCGGCCCGGCTCCGCCGGCGCGACAAGCTCGACGCTAACTTCGCCCGTCTCGTCCGGGGCCAGCGGCGGCAGGGGCACGCTGTCCGGCCCGTCCATGCGCTCGTCGGCGGTGTGCTCCAGTGTGAAGCCGGCCCAGGTCGACGTGCCGCTGTTGCGCACGCGCCACGTCTTGGTAAAGGCCCGCCCCGCTTCGATGGCCGCGCCGTCGGGGGCGGTCACGTCGGCGACGTAGGTCAACTCGTCAATGGTCGGCACGGCCACATCGGTGAAGTAGCGCGTCGGGTCAACGACATCGGCCACGACGTAGCCGCTCAGGCCGCCGCCGATACGCTGGAGCGTCAGATGCAAATGGACGCCGGTGGCGTTGCCGGTCTGCCCGGCGGTGCCCAGGCGCTGGCCGATCTCGACCGGCTGGCCGACCTGGAGGGTGGGCAGGACGGTGGACAGGTGGGCGTACCACGTGTACCAGACCGTGCCGTCGGCCCAGTCGTGGCGCAGCCGGACGTAGTTGCCGTAGCCGGTGTCGCCGCTTTTAATCCGGTCAATGACGCCGGCCTGTGCGGCGACGATCTCCGCCGGGCGGCCGCCGTGGTTGGCGCGCAGGTCGATGCCTTCGTGGCGGCCGTTGGCGTAGGGCCGCGGGCTGTTGAACGGATCGGTGATGGTGAAGCCGGTCGTGACCGGGTTCACCAGAAAGAAGCGGGCGACGTCGGGCATGACGACTAGCCGTAGTAGCGCATCTGGGCGATGGCCCAGCTATAGAGCTGCTGATAGCCCTGGGCTGAGCGCTCCCAACTGAAGTTGGTCGTCATGCCGTTGGCCTGAATGCGCTGCCAGCTCTCGCGGTCAGTGTTATAAGTGTAGGTGGCGCGCTGGATGGCATTGAACAGGGCGTCGGCGCTGAAGTCGTAGAAGGTGTAGCCGGTGATGCCGTCCTGTACCGTGTCGGCCAACCCGCCGGTGGCGCGGACGAGGGGCACGCTGCCATAACGCATGGCAATCATCTGTCCCAGCCCGCATGGCTCGAACAGCGACGGCATCAGGAACATGTCGCTGCCGGCGTAGATGAGCGGGGCCAGTTCGGCGTGGTAGCCGATGTAGGCCGACATCTTCTCGCGGTGGAAACCAGCCAGTTGGCGGAACATATCTTCGTAGTGGGACGCGCCCGTGCCCAGAACGACGAACTGCGCCGGGCCGGAGTAGCCGTTCATCAGCAGGTGCAGGGCGTGGCCGACGATGTCCATGCCCTTCTGCCAGTCGAGGCGGGTGACCATCGCCAGAATGGGGATGTTGGCCAGTTGGGGCAGGCCGACGGCCGCCTGGAGAGCGCGGCGATTCTCCTCGCGGCCGGCCATGTCATCCACGGTGTAGCTGGCCGCCAGTCGTGGGTCGGCGCCGGGGTTCCACTCGTCGTAATCCAGCCCGTTGAGGATGCCGTGCAGGTCGCGCTGGCGATAGCGCAGCAGGCCATCGAGGCCCGCACCGCCCTCGTGGGTCATGATCTCGCGGGCGTAGGTCGGGCTGACGGTGTTGATGATGTTGGCGTGGTAGATGCCACGGGCCATGAAGTTGACTTCGCCATACGCCTCTTCGCTCAGGGCGTGGGTGAACAACTGCATGTAGTCGAAGACGTTCCAGCTCGTCTTGCCCTGGTGGGCCAGATTGTGGATGGTGAAGACACTGCCGATACCCCGGAAGCGCTCATCCGACTGGCCGGCGGTGTGGAGCCAGGCCAGGGCCGGAGCGGTGTGCCAGTCGTGGGCGTGGACGACGTCCGGCCGCCAGTCGAGCTGGAGCGTCAGGTGGAGCGCGGCCTTGCTGAAGAAGGCGAAGCGGTACGGGTCGTCCCAGTAGCCGTAGATGTTGGGCCGGGCGAAGAGGCCGTATTCGGCGATGAAGTAGACCGGTACGTCGCTGCCCGGCAGCCGACCCTCGAACGCCCCGGCGTTGACGACGCCCGAACCGGTGGGCACATTGAGCTGTAACGGCATGCCGGTGACGCCCGGATAGCCTTCCTCGATCTTGCGGTAGGCGGGCATGACGACGCGCACGTCGTGGCCCATGTCGTGGAGCGCTTTGGGCAGCGATCCGCCGATGTCACCCAGGCCGCCGGTCTTAGCGAAGGGGGCAACTTCGGCGCTGAGGAAGAGAATTCGTAACGGGTCGGCCATGGTGTGCGCCTCATATGGCATCGGCCGCGTTCGACGCG
Organism: uncultured Ardenticatenia bacterium; assembly: GCA_937858165.1. Classification (GTDB taxonomy): domain Bacteria; phylum Chloroflexota; class Anaerolineae; order Promineifilales; family Promineifilaceae; genus Promineifilum. Next base: position 5,336 of record CALLZA010000520.1, on the reverse strand, counting down.
ACACGACGGATTGTCTTGCTATCGGTTTGGTTTACAACGGGTGGCGGCAGCAGGTCGCCAACGGACAGGGACTATTGTGCCCAATTGAGGGGCGATCAACAAATATAACCGCTGCGGCGTGTCCGGAAGCCTGAGAGGGGGCGCCCGCCTCTCAGGGTGCAATAAGCGGGTTCGCTTTCTAGCCAGCTTGCATGGCCGCCAGCACGCGCCGCAACCGGGCGGCCGCCTCGTCGGCCACGGGGGCCAGAGACGGATTGATGCCCGTGCCCAGCATGGCGTGGGGATCGACGATGGACACGACACTGCCCGCGCCGCCCTCGGCCTCATAGACGATGACGTTGCAGGGCAGCAACAGGCCGATCTCCAGTTCGGTCGTCAAGGCGCGGTGGGCCAACGGTGGATTGCACGCGCCGAGGATGACGTAGCGGCGAAAGTCAACGTCGAGCTTTTGCTTCAGTGTGGCCTGCACGTCGATGGTTGTCAGGACGCCGAAGCCCTCGGCTTTCAGGGCGGCCGTCACTTGCTCGATAGCGTCGTTGTAGGACAGATCGAGGTGAACGCGCATACCGTAGTCGAGAGTGATTTGAGTCATGAAGTTAGCTCCCTTCCGCATAGAAATAAGTTACATTGATAGTTCGTAGTTAGCGGCTTCAGCCGTGCTCAAGCGCTCTACTACGAACGGCTACCTGTCCTGGCGCCACAGCACCATGATGGCTACCCCGGCCAGCACGGTCAGCAGCAGCCCGACGACCATCGCCCCGATGCCCAGTACGCTGCCCCAATCGGGTCCGCCCATCTCCGCCTCGGCCGTGTCGGCGTCAGCCAGCGCCACGGCCGTCGGCGCGCGGGTCGGTGTGGACGTGGCGGCGCGAAAGGCCGACGGAGCCAGGGCCACGGCCATCGAGGTCATCGTTGGCGTGGGCATGGGCGTCGGTTCCGGCGTGGGTGTCGGCGGGCGGATGAGCAGCTCCTGGCCGATCTGTAGCAAGGTGTCGGCGCTCAGCTGGTTGAAGGCCAGCAGTTCATCCAGCGACAGGCCATATTGCAGGGCGATACCGAAGGCGGTGTCGCCGGCCCGGACGATGTGGCTCTGCTGCGGCGTGGGCGTCGGCGGCGGCGCTTCGCCCTCGCCCAGGCGCACTTTCACCTGATCGCCGGCGTAGACAACGTGGTCGATGGTGACGGCGTTCAGCCATAGCAGCGTATCCAGATCGGTGCGGTAGGCGGCGGCAATTGTCCACAGCGACTCCCCCTCACGCACAGTGTGGGTCGTGGGCGGCGTGGGCGTGGGTGGCGGCGGCTGGCCGTCGGCCAGGCGGATGGTTAGTCTATCGCCGGGGTTGAGGACGGTATCCTCATTCAGGCCGTTGAACAGGTAGAGATCGGCGATGGACACTTCGTAGCGGGCGGCGATGGCCCAGAAGGTGTGGCCCTCGCCGACGATGTGGACGATAGAGCCGTCGGGGTTGGGGGCGGCCAGTTCGATGGGGGCAACGATAAAGGGTACGTCGACCACCTGTTGCTGAGCGCGCGGCGGTGGGGCGTCGTTCTGGGTGCCGAAGACCATCACGTAGAAGTTCTGGCCGTTGCCGACAGCAAAGCCCACCCCGGCTTCGGTCCAGCGCGGGTTAAGCATATTGCTGAAGTGGATGGCGCTGTTGCGCCACCAGATGACGCCCTGCTGGGGGGTCAGGCGCGTGCCGCCGACCAGGTTCTCGCCGGCCCAGCCGGGATAGCCGGCAGCCTGCGCCCGGTCTTGCCACGTGCTGCCGTTGACGCCATAGTGGCTGTAGATGCCCTCGGTGGCGATGAAGTTGGCGTGCCCCTGAGCGGCGGCCGCTAACTGGGCATTAAAGGTCACCGGCGCCAGCCCGTACTCGGCGCGAACGGCGTTGACCAGTTGCAGAACTTCGTTGCCCTGAGCCTCGGCGCGCTGCGTATGGCCGATGGCGAGGAGCAGCAGCCCCAGCAGGACCGCCAGAGTGGTACGACGTGCCATACAACCGCCAACTATAGGCCAGAAGAGAAGGGTGGGCAAGCGGCGTTAAGCTATTTACTGGTCTGGAGTGATTTGGCAAAGGGCCGGCGCTTTGCCAAATCGCCCACCAGCTTGCGTCCGCCGCGGATTGCGCTATTTTCGGTTCCATGAACGACCCAGAGAAAGAAGTGACAACTGATGCCGTGGTGAGCCTGCGCGAGATCACGTCCGACACGTTGGGCGCCATCCTGAAGCTGAAGGTGAAGCCGGGCCAGGAGCATTTTGTGGCCGACAACGCCACCTCCATCGCCCAGGCGCATTTTGAGCCGAAGGCGTGGTTTCGGGCTATCTATGCCGACGAGACGCCGGTCGGCTTTGTGATGCTCTTCGACGATCCGGACGCGCCCGAGTACTACCTGTGGCGCTACATGATCGACGGGCGCTATCAGGGGATGGGCTTCGGCCGCCAGGCGTTGGAGCTATTCATCGACCACGTCCGCTCCCGCCCCGGCGCGACAGAGCTTCTCACCAGCTACGTGCCCGGCGACGGCAGCCCCGCCCCGTTTTACGCCGGGCTGGGCTTCGTCGAGACGGGCAAGGTGGACGACGGCGAGAACGTCATCCGGCTGCCGCTATAGCCCTAGCGGGTTCAAACCCGCCGCTGTCAAACGAAACCCGGTTGAGGCCGTTGAGCAAGAGACTCTGGACATGAAGCGCGATTCGCTGTCGTTAATCTTTTCGCCCGCGCACCGGCAACACGACCCGATTGGCCAGGCCGACGCGCCCCTGCGAGCCGAGGAGTTACGGCAGGCAGCGCTTGACTTCGGCGCGCAGGAGCGGGGGCCGGGCGACTTCGGTATGGAGCCGATTGTCGCCGTCCACTCGCCGGAGCTGCTGGCGCTTTTGCAGACAGCCTATCGCCGCTTTGCCCAGTTGAAGGAAGGCCCGCGGCCGGCTGTGCCCGACACGTTCGCCGTGCGTGAGTCGGGTGGCCGCGTGTCGCGCAACATCTGGGCGCAGTTGGGCCATCACTGCACCGATAACCTGACACCCATCCTGCCCCATACCTGGGACGCAGCTTATGCCGCGGCGCAGACGGTGTTGTCGGCGGCGCAAGCGCTCTATGACGCGCCCCTGGTCTACGCCCTGACACGTCCGCCGGGCCACCACGCCTACCGCAACCTCTACGGCGGCTACTGCTACCTCAACAACGCGGCCATCGCCGCGCAGTGGCTGGCCGAACGCGGCCGTCGCCCGGCCATCCTCGATATCGATTACCACCACGGCAACGGCACCCAGGCCATCTTCTATGACCGGCCCGACGTCTTCTTCTGCTCACTCCACGCCGATCCGGCCGATGAATACCCCTACTACGCCGGCTATCCCGACGAGATGGGTGCGGGGGAAGGGGAAGGAGCCACGCTCAACGTCGCGCTCCCACCCGATACCGACGACGAGGCTTACTTGCGCGCGCTCGATTGGGCGCTGGCCGCTGTGGACGCCGCCGGGCCGGACGTGCTCATCGTCTCGCTGGGCTTCGATACCCTGGCCGGCGATCCTCATGGCGGCCTGCATTTGACGCCGGAGGCGTTTCGGCCCATCGGGCGGAGTCTGGTGAGGCTGGGGCGGCCGATCTTGCTGGTGCAGGAAGGGGGCTACCAGTTGGGGGCGCTGCGGCCGGCGCTGCTGGCGCTACTTGAAGGACTGACGTGAAACCTCAGAGGTGCTGGGGGTGGGTGGTGGCCATCCCCGGCACCTCTGAGGTCTATGATTATGACTTTACGAAGTTCAGCGACGCTGAGTTGATGCAGTAGCGCATCCCCGTTGGCTGGGGGCCGTCGTCGAACAGGTGGCCCAAGTGCGCGCCGCAGTTGGCGCAGTGAACCTCAGTGCGCACCATGAACAGGCTGCGGTCGGTCTGCTCGGCCACGTTGTCCTCGTTCAGCGGCGCCCAGAAGCTGGGCCAACCGCTGCCCGACTCATACTTCTGCTCCGAACTAAACAGCTCCGCGCCACAGGCGACGCAGCTGTAGAGGCCCTTTTCCTTGTTATAGTACAGCGCGCCGGTGAAGGCCCGCTCGGTGCCCTTCTCGCGCGTTACGTGATACTGCTCAGGCGTCAACTGCGCCCGCCACTCCGCCTCTGTCTTCTGTACCTTGTACTTCATGTCACACTCCTTAAAGAAAGTGGATGGAACCACGCGTTCACCGATTCCTGGAATGGGTGAACGCTGTGGAATCTGTGGTTGCCTTTCTTCATGATCCTAGGCCGTCTGTATAGGAGGGGTGTTAGACGAGGGCGCGGTGTAACGCTTCTGTAATATTGGCGCTATTGAAGGGTCAGCGTGCCCCATGTCGTCGGGTCGCCAAAGCGGCGGCCGGGCACATTGGACTTCATCACTTCCTGCGCCGCCGCGCCGCGCCGGTCGTTGTCGTTGGCGTTGACGGCCAGCCCAATGATCAGGCCGGGTGTCGGCGTCAGACGCAAGTCGACCCAGGGAATGGCCGCCTCTAGCGTATAGCCGTCGACCGAAGGGCGCGCAGCCACAACGATGGTGTGGCCGGCCGGCGCGTCGAGCATGTCCCCGCCGGGCGTGCCCTGGAACAGCCAGGCCGAGGGGGGCAGCGCGCCGAAGTCGCCCGGCGACAGGCTCACCTGAAAGTCGTCGGAGCTTAGTCGTGGGCCGAAATCGCCGGGGCGATCGGTGTCGATCTGTAGCTCCACGCTGTCGCCGCGGAAGGCTGCGTTGCCGCTCTGGTTCTGGGCATGAATGTCGTCGGCGACGCTGAAGGCGAAGTAGAGGTAGACGTCGTCCCAGGCTACCCACCAGGTCGGGGCCAGGTCGTCGCTGCCGTCCCAGCCGTCGCCGGTGAAGACGGTGTAGGGCGAGGTGTAGAAGGGCAGGTCGGCCCAATCGGCCGGGTCGCCGTCGAGGATGGGGGCAAAGCGGCCGGCCACCACGTCGGAGGCGGGCGGTAGCGTGGGCGTGGCCGCGTCGCCGGGCAGCGTGGCCGTGGGCGCCAGCCCGGAGATGGTCGCCGTGGCGTCGCCGGGGGAGATCGTGGCGTCGCCGGGGGCGGTTGTCGCCTCGCCGGGGGCGACTGTCGCCGCTGGGTCAGTGCCCGGCAAGACCAGGCCGGTGCCATTGTCCGTCCCGCGCTGGCGGGCGAAGCAGGCCACGGCCAGCACCGCCCGCGTCAGCACGATGGCCGCCGCCCCCGCCCACCCGCAGCAGCCGCGACGCCAGCGCGGGTGTTGTGGGCCTAAAACTTTCCCCGAGGTGTCCCAATCCTGTCTCTTATACCCAACCACCACCCCCCGCGACCGCACTACACTTCGCATTCCCGCCTTTTCTTCA
>CALLZA010000519.1 GCA_937858165.1 uncultured Ardenticatenia bacterium | reverse complement strand
TGTAGTGACTCATGTGTGGCGGAGGGTGTGAGCTGGTTCGTGATGGCAGTATAGTAGTAAGCTGTGTGCGAGTGGGTTTGTATTCATTACTAGTGTATTTGTTGTATGCATCGTATGATTGTTGTGTTTTTTTTTTTTATTTTTTTTTGTTTTGTTTGTTTTCAAGCAGAAGACGGCATACGAGATCTAGTACGGTCTCGTGGGCTCGGAGATGTGTATAAGAGACAGCTCATGGGCGTCGATGATGCGTCGCTCGCGCTTGTTTACAAACCTTTCGAATAGTTACTTAACCGGCCATTTATCCGTCATCGTTTATTCAGGCGATCGACGCTTTTGGGCGACCGCGAGCGGGTCGCTAACCATCGCCGGCGACCCCCTCCTCGTCAATCTTCCGAGCCACGCGGCCGACGCCCCGACCTGCTGCCCTTCGCTGGAGAGAATCCGGACATTCCGGCTGCGCGAAGCGTGCCTGGTCGGCGAAACGACCGAGTAGTCCCCGGTCTCACGCGCCAATCACGAAGAACCACAGCGCGACGAGACCGATCAACCCCAGGTACAAGAACGGATAAGCCCAATCAAAGAAGCGGTCGATGCGGGCCACGCGTTCCAGCCGCCCCTCGTTCTCCATCCGCTTCATGTAAACGTTATAGAGCAAGACCAGCGTATTGAAGGCAAACGATACCGCCATCACCGCATCGAGGAAGGTGATGTAGCCCAGGCGCGGGTAGTTGTCGGACAGGCTGAAGCTGAAGGCGATGAAGAGCAGTGTGTTGGCCGCGGAGGCTTCGATCCGCCGACCATAGTCGCCCAGGAAGAACGTAAACCAGGAGATCAGAATGATGAGTAAGATCGGCACGAACACCTGGAGAACGTAGTAATCCTGGTGGCGTGGCGCCTCGAAGGTGAAGCTATAGCGCGATACCGGCAAATCGGTCACCCGTCCCGTCACCGTTTCGCTGGTCGTGGTGAAGTCGGTGATGATGAACTCATCTTCGCCATGTTCCGGGTTTATCCCGCTAAAGCCAGGCAAGTCGGATACCGTGTACGTATCGGCCGGCAGGAGCAAGTCCAGGTAAATGGGAAAGAGCTGGGTGTCAAACGGAAACTTACGGAAGTCGAAATCAGCCTGATAGGTGAGGGTGAAGGACTCCCCATAGCGAGCGCGGCCGTCGGGCCAAATGGCTGCTGCCCGGCTCTGCACCCAGCGATTGCCTTGCTGATTGAAGAAGACGAAATCGGGCCAGCGGCTCTGCGTGTCGGCCAGGAAGCGATCGAACTCCTTCTCAGTGTAGAGCTTGATATCGCAATTGCAACTGTCAGGGCTGAAGGCCAGCGCCGTATCGATCCAATCCATCCGCATGCTGCCCAACACGGTGAAGTCCTCTCCTTGTGAATCGACTTCGCTGATCCGCTCGATGCGGATGCCGACCTGAACGTCGGTCGGAGTCTGTAGGACGCCGCTGCCGGTAATCGTGGCGAACCCCGTGAGGACATCCGGGGCGTTCAGGCCGATCACCGCCCGGTAGTCGCCCGACGTTGTCGTGCCGTCGGAACCCTCAGCCGCCCGGATTTCCAGTGTGTAAGCGGTGGCTCTCTCAGCAAAGGTATGTTGTAGCGTAGTCCGTGAAGTCTGGCCGGTAAGATTGCCCGCTTGAATCGGCTTGCCGCCGAAGTCACGCAAGATGACGGTGGGGATCAGGTTCCCGGACGTGGGCTCGACGGCGACGTAGAGGGTTTCTCCGGCCTCGATGTCGGACAGCTTCAGGCTGTTCGATGGCCGCTCGGCCGTCAGGGAGCCACTTGCCTCCTCGACGGACGTCGCGACCTCGCCACTAAACAGTTCACGCTCCAGGAACGGTTCGCCAGTCGGTTGAGTGGCGCCCGACGCGTTCAGGCCGACCAGAAGCTCATAGTTGCCCGCCGTGGCCCGCCCCAGCGAGGAGAGGGACGCGCCGGCGATGATGCGGTAATCACCCGGCGCGGGAATGGTGTACTCCAAAAGCGCCGCGTAGCCCTCGCCACCGTCGTCGTCCCAGGCCAGGAAATAGCGCTGCCGCAAGGCCTTCAGGTCCAAGGTTACGTTTTCGCTCTCGGCCGCCAGGCGCATGGTCTCGGCCCGATAGGCGGCGTTGACTTCGCCCAGAGGGCGGGAGACGTCCATCACGCCTACTACCGGGTCCAGATTGCCGGTCACAGCGCGCATCGCGATGGTGATCCGGTCACCGGCGCGCATGTCGCGGAGCAGATAGGCGTGTGTTTCACCCACCGGCAGTCGCCCCTCCACCTGTTGCACGTGGCCGGCGTCGTTTTGCGCAGCAAGCGGATCCGTGCTCCAAACGAACAGAAAGCCCAAGAGTAACAATACAGATAAGGCGCACGGATTGCTTCGAAACCGGACGAGTACGAGATTCATCGGATGCCTCTGTATCTATGAAGTCAACGGACGTTATGTCAATCGTATAAAGAATACCTATATTCCGACTCGATTGTAAGCATCTAAATGGCGAAGGTGCATTACACCAAAGTCACACCTTTTTGGTGTTATTACCATCTATTACCGGCAACTACCATATGAATGGCATCTGTGGCGATGCGTCGCTCTGCATAATCGGCGAAGAGATAAAGGACATTATGGACGGCTCCCATCGCTCACTCATGGACAGACCTGCTATGTATCGGATACAAGTTAATGGTCGTGTGAGCGAGCGTTGGGTGCGCGGATTTTGGGATGATACAACCACGATTGTCCAGCGCGAAGTTGAAGCTAAAACGACCGAAATGACTGGTGAAGTACTCGATCAAGCCGCGCTGGTTGGCTTGATCAATGCGCTTTACGACCTGGGCCACGTGCTCATTTCCGTCGAGCGGTTAACGGTTGGCCAGATAAATGAATCAAACCCCAGAGACGGTCGAAGTACTACCCGGCGCAGTTCGGGTGGTCGTCGTAGATGAGTGGATACCCCAGGGCACGGTGTCTGGTGGGCAATTTAGGCTTAACAAAAACGGAGGCAACATGTCCAGTTTAGTCGTAATCAGTTTCGATTCGTCAGATGAGGCGGAGAAGGTCTTGGATAGTTTGAAGGGCCAGACCAAGTACAACAACATCTCGTTCGAGGACACGGCCGTGGTCAGTAAAGCTTTGGACGGCAAAGTTCATGTCAAGAACAACGTCAGCCACGGCACGATGACGGCAACGGGCGTCGGTGCGTTGCTGGGATTGCTGCTGGGTGGATTGGTGTTCCCAGTCGCCGCCTTGTTGCTTGGCGCCGGTGGAGGCGCAATCGTCGGCCGGTTCATGAATCTGGGTGTGGATGGCGATTTCGTCAAGGAAGTGTCGGACTCGCTGCAACCCGGCACCTCAGCCCTGTTTGTGCTGGCCCACGATGCCAACCCGGCCGTTGTCCGCGCCATTATGCAGGAGCACCCTGGCAAGATCATCCAAACCACCCTCTCGGATGAGGCGGAAGAGAGCCTGAAGAAGGCGTTGGGTAATTAGCGCGATCGCCAGACCGTAGCGTAAGTTCCTTAACTCGTCTGTCTGGCCGCTAGACAGGAATCTTGCGCTACGGAAGAGACTGTTACCTGGTCATTGCATAGAGGAGAACATCATGGGATTCAGCAGACGACAGGACAGGCGCGAAGAGCGCCGCGAGGATCGTGGGCCGGGTGATCGCACAGATGGCGATCATCGGTACAAGATGCGCCAGAAGGTCCTCGCTATCGGCGATGATTTCTGGATCGAGAACGGGCGCGGGGAGAAAGTTTACAAGATTGACGGCAAAGCCCTGCGCGTTCGCCAGACCCTCATTTTTGAGGATCGCAACGGTAACGAACTCCTGAAGATTCAGGAACGCATGCTGCGCGTCAAGGACAGCATGGAGATTGAAGACCCGCAGGGGAAAAGGGTCGCCCTGGTCAGGAAGGCGCTCATCACCCCCTTACGCGAGCGCTGGTCGGTCGATATTCCCGGCGGGAGCGATCTGGAAGTGCAGGGCAACATCCTCGATCACGAATTCCGCATCGGCAACGTGGCCGAGGTGTCGAAGAAGTGGTTTCGTATCGCCGACAGCTACGGCATCGAGATTGAGCCTGGGCAGAACGACGTGTTAATTCTCGCCGTCGTCGCAGTCATCGACATGATGGCCCATTCGGGGCGGTAACTCACCACCCTCAACGATCAACAGTCTCCCCGGGTTTATGCGCCTGAGGCGAAATCCGGGGAATTTGACAACACATCCGTATTTTTCTGAGCGAATGAGAGGAAGAGAAGTAGTATGTATACTTCTAGAAAATGGTTGGCATTGTTCGTGCTGATGCTGCTGGCGGCGGCGCTGGCTGCCTGTGCCAACGATGAACCGACACCGACCGTCGACCCGCAACCCGTCGCGACCGAAGCGCCGGTTGTGGCTCCTGCCGAAACCCCCATCGAGACGGCGGCCACCGAACTGGCCGCCGTGCCCACTGCCGAACCGGTTGACGATTTGGGTATTGTCACCACGGAAATTGACCCGGATACTGTGGCCGCGGCTGGGCTGTACCCCACCATGATCGCCCTGGACACCCAGGGCCTGCCCTACTCATGGCAGCCGGTCCTCGTGCCGGAGGCTCCCTATGACGAAAGCCAGCCGCCCGGCCCGACCGGCCTGCCGGCGCACATCGAGATTCTGTTCGGCGTTACCGACCCATCTCAACGGCAGCCCGGCGATCCGATCCTCTATATCATCCCCGTCGACGCCTATCGGGCGATGTGGGACGAAGCCGGCAACCCTGCGGTTAACGAGGCCATAAACGACATCTACTCGCGCACCAACATCCTGAACGTTCCCGAACTGACCGACGGCTACGCCGCGCTGCCGTTTGATGAAACGGTTGGCGCGCTCGACGTGGTCGCACAGCTCGACCGCACCGGTGCGCCGCTGACCAGTGCGACGATCAGCGGCTACCGCTTCGTCAGCCGCTGGAGCCAGGGGCCGAACCCGGTGACGAACCAGGGCTTGCGCTACGTCTACCAGGGCTTCACCAACGACGGCCGCTACCTGGTGTCGTTCTTCTATCCAGTTACCAGCTCGACGCTGCCCATGACTGCGGCCGATGTCTCGCAAGACGAGATGGCTCAGGTGGACAGCGACCTGGCGGCTTACATGGCCGCGCAGAACGAGGCGCTCAATGCCCTGACGACGGAAGAGTGGGAGCCGATCCTGACGACCCTCGACGCGCTGGTCGGCTCGCTGCAGATCGAGGCGATGCCGCGGGCCGGCGTGGAAGGCCGCATCTGGCAACCGGTGGCTGAGAAGCTTGACGGCGAGGACATCGCCTTCGCGCAGGACACAGCCAACTACCTGGTGGCCTATCTGCCCGCGGGCGAGACGAACGGGGTGATGCGCTTCCGGGCCGACTGCAACACCGGCCAGATGGGCTACGAGTTGCGCGACGGTGGCATGATCGGTGGCTACCTGGCCCAGCTTGGCCCGATGACGCTGGCTTTCTGCGGCGAGAACTCGCTCGACCAGCGGTTCATCGGCGTGCTGGGCGCGGCGCAGAACTATCGCGTGCGGCCGGGCGGTATGGAGATGGAACTGGCGATGCCCGCCGGTGGTCCGACCTACGTCTTCCGCAACATCGGTGTCGAGGCACCCGCGCCCGAGCCGACGCCCGTGCCGCCGGTCGAGATTGCCACGCCCGAGCCACAAGCGCCCTACGGCGTGGTCATCGCACCGGCCGGCGTCAACGTGCGCACCGGCCCCGGCTCGGCCTATCCCATCCTGGGCGCGGCCAACTTCGGCGTGGAAGGGGCTATCATCGGCCGCAGCGCCGACGGATTGTGGTGGGTGACGCTCGTCCAGAGCGCGCCGAATGGCCAGGGTTGGGTCTCGGCCGACTTCATCCAGGCGTTCAACGCCGGGAACGTGCCGGTGATTGACGCCCCGCCGCTACCGACTCCTACGCCAACGGCGATACCCCTGCCGACACCGACAACCGCGCCGGCGGCCACGTCTTCGCCGGTTCTCCAGTTTTTCCCCGCCAATGCCGTCATCAATCAGGGTGAGTGCACCACGCTATCGTGGAACGTGCAGAACATCCAGGCGGTGTGGGTCTATCCGGTCGGCCAGCCTTATAGCCAGTTCCCGGTGACCGGCCAGGGCAGCCAGCAGGTGTGTCCGCAGCGAACGACTACTTATGAGATGCGCGTTCTGCTGCGCGACGGCACTGTCCAAACGCAGCAGATTACCATCCAGGTCATGATCCCCAGCAATCCGCTGGCGAACACCGGCTGGGTCGTGACCTCGCTATACGGTGCCACGCCTTTGCCCAACGCCGCGCCGAACCTGTTCTTCGACGATAACGGGCAGGTGAGCGCGTTCGGCGGATGCAACAACTTCAAGGGGCCATACCAGGTGAGCGCTGAGTTGGTCAATATCGGGCCGGTCTTCGGCACGCAGATGGCTTGCACCGATGAGATCAACAATCAGGAGGCAACCTACCTGAACGCGGTTCAATCGGCTGTGACGTTCGAGATGACGCTGGACACACTCATCCTGCGCGATGGTTTCGGTCAAGAAGTCGTCCGCTTCACGCGCGTCGGCTAGCGTTAGAGAATTAGGAATAGCGGGTTCTCGGGGTGAGGGCCGGAAAATCAGGGATTCGGAGGTAATCATGTGCTGTTTTCTGACGTTATTCATGTTACTGGGGCCGAGAGTCGCGGGTATCTTCTGGTGGATAGCCCAGCCGATCCGCTGGGTTGGGGCACTGGGCGCGTTTAACTCGTGGATCTGGCCAGTATTGGGGTTGGTCTTCCTGCCCTTCACGACGTTGATGTACGTGGCCGTCGCGCCCGGCGGCACTACCAGTTGGGACTGGCTGTGGATAGGTCTGGCGGTTTTTGCCGATATCGCGTCCTATACGGGCGGCGGTTACGGTAACCGCAATCGCATCCCGGGGTATTCTGGGACGAAGCCACCCCTTTAATCAATCATGGCAAGTCTTCAATAACTTGCCCCATACGTTGAGGAGATCGAAATATGGCAACATTGGCAGTACTCAAGTTTGAGACACCGGATGGCGCTGAGCAGACGCTGCGCGTCATCGAGAGCCTGGGCAAGCAGGAATTGGTGACGCTGCAGGACGCAGCGATCGTGACCTGGCCGGACGGCAAGAAGAAGCCCAAGACCCAGCAACTGCACAGCATGGGCGGCCTTGGGGCGATGAACGGCGCATTCTGGGGCTTCCTGTTCGGGCTGATCTTTTTCATCCCGATCCTGGGCATGGCCATCGGCGCGGCGATGGGTGCGCTGACCGGTCGGTTCACCGACATCGGTATCAGTGACGACTTCATCAAGGAAGTTCAATCAAGGGTCACGGTCGGTACCTCGGCGTTGTTCCTGATGATCGCCCAGTCGACACCCGACAAGTTCATCGAAGGGCTGAAGCAGCAGGCGCCGAAGTTCGAGATCATCTCGACGAACCTGACGGGAGAACAAGAAGAGCAACTGAAGGCCGCTTTCGCCGAAGAAGCATAAATCGGTCGGCGCGACGAGACTTAACAAGTGTGCGTGGGCCGGAGGGAAATCTGTGATAGGGGCACTCCGGCCCACAACGGTTTCATTGAAACGAGGGGGTGAAAGACAGAAGAAATAGAACATCCGAGTGGTTAACGAGATATCTTGGCGAGATCGATTCTTTCTTAACTTGGAGGTGTCACCATGGTTTTTGAGCTTTTATGTATCACGACCATCGCCCTGTTGTTCGCGACTGCGCTCATCTTCGGCGGGTATCGTTTCTTCCTGTTTCTGTTGCCCATTTGGGGTTTCTTTGGCGGCTTTGTGCTGGGATCCTCGGCGATAGAAGCCCTTTTCAACACCGGGCTGTTTGCCACCGTTACGGGTTGGGTCGTCGGCTTTGTGGTCGGGGCGATCTTCGCGCTGACCTCCTATTTCTTTTACGCCGCGGCGGTTGCCGTAGCTGCCGGCATCCTGGGCTATATGCTGGGCGTCGGCATTATGGATCTGTTCGGACTGAACGGCCTGGAGTTCATCACGTTTATCGTCGCTATTGTCTTGGCGGTCGTCATGGTTGTCGTCACGTTTAGGTTCAACCTGCAAAAGTACGTCATCATCGCCGCGACAGCGATCGGTGGGGCGGGGCTGGTTGTAGGCACGATCATGCTAGGCGTCGGCGGTGTTTCCCTGCTCCAACTAGCCGAGAGCCCGGTACGTCTACTGTGGCAGGCGTCGCCGTTCATGGCCATCGTGTTCGTGTTGCTGGCGGCGGCGGGCATTGTCATCCAGATTCAGGCCAACCGCCGTTTCGAGGTCGAGACCTATAACCGTCTGGCTGCTTCGGCGTAACGGCCGGCCTCCAGTTCGCTGGTCGCCTTATTCAACTGACAAGGAGTTCATATCATGGCAAAAAAACGTCCGTTTGGCGTGACCCTGCTGGCGCTCCTGGCCGGGGCGGCAACCATTGTCGCGCTTGTTCATACCCTGCAGATGCTCCACCTATTGCCGATTAGCGGCCCGTTTGGCCAAGCCCATTTCTTCACCTTCGATCTATTGGGCGCATTGTTATGGGGTGTGATGGGACTCGTCTATCTGTGGGTATTTCGCATGCTGTGGAATCTGGACCCGCAGGGCTGGATGTTTGTCGTAGTGATTGCCGTCTTCAATCTGATCCTGGCATTCCTGTCCCTCATCGGCGCTTCGACCTGGCAATCGATGCTGCCGGCGCTCTTGGTCAACGGCTTGATCCTGATCTACGGCATGTTGCCGGGCACGAAGGCCGCGTTTGATATCGCCCGCTAACGTTCATTCCGCTCCTGTCAATTAACCTCTGGCGGAGTTCGCCGGCGCGCGAGAAAGTAAACAACCCGCCCTCGCGGCCGGTAAAACAAAACCGGGGCGACTTCGTCCTGAAGTCGCCCCGGTTTTGTTTGCCTGGCGCGGGGTGAATCTTCTACTTGCGATCGCTCAGCTTCTTTTCGATTGCGTCCAGCTCCTCACGCAGCGCGGCCGTCGTTTCTTCTGACTCCTCCACTAACTTCCGCTAGAAGATCGACAGAAGGGCGATGAAGACCTCATAGCCCAGGTTCATGAGCTCTCGTTTCTCAGATTGAGCGGACATGGTGGTTGACCGTTGGATTTAGGGAATAAACCCGAAGCGGGCGGCGATGGTCTCCAGGGACATGCTGAACTCGCTGAAGATGGCCGCCAACGCTAAGCCACCGACAATCAGGATGGCGAAGTACAGAACCGGCAGCGCCAGCGTGAGTAGGCCGCGGATGCGGTGGGCCTCAGCAACGGCCAGCCAGGCAGCGAACAGGGAGAGCAGTGCCACAGCAACGATGACCAGCGGCGCGATCGGCTCGATAAAACGCAGCAGCCCGAACAGTTCCACGGCCTGCACAAAGCCCATGATCCGGAATGTCTGAGTAAAGGTGGCCTTGCCGCGCAACACGCGCGCCGTGCCGTGCAGGATAAGGACGGCCAGCACCCAAAGCAAGTAACGGCCGAAGAAGACGGTCAAGAACCCCGCGCCGATTGTCGGTATATCCACGAGTGTCGTAGCCGTTACGCCAAGCAGGCTGAGCAATAGCGCCGGGCCGGTCAATGTGCTTGTGTCGGCGATGGCGCGATACGCCGTACGGTCGAGAATCATGGCCCGCAGCGCCAGCGCCGCCCACCGGCTGGGATGCCGCAAGCCGCCCAACAAATTGCCGAGCGCCCACTCATCGGCCGCCTTGGCCGGCTCCTCGACCGGCCGCGGCGGCGCGGGCCGGTCGCGCCGCGCGTCCAGCAGGGCGAACATGTCGACCGAACTGCGCGTCGGCGGGACTTCCATATCGGCCGGGTGCAGCAGGAACGAATCCGTATTCTCCCCACCCCTGCCGCCGTGGTTGCCGGTCAGCTCCTCCCGAGCCGCACCGGATCCGTGAGGGTACAGGGAGTCTACGCTGACCGGGTCGCCCGCGCTGGGGAAGTCAGCTACCCGCCGCATCTGCCAGGCGCGCAGTTCCACGTCGCCATAGGGCAGCAACGGGTCCTGGCCGCTGACCTCGCCGGTATGCAGGTTGCGCGTGCCGCCTTTGCCATAGGCGACCGGCGCGCCGTCCGCCTGGGTGGCAACGACGAGACCGACGCCTTCGTGGGCAATCACCGCCTCAACCATGCCGGGAAACGCCTGGTTCAGCTCGTCCAGCGTCGTGCGGTGGTCAAAGGTGTGGAAGTAGACCTGACCCAGGTTGCCGCTGCCGCAGAAGGTGACGTCGGCCGCGGCTACGGCCGCCTGCTCGCTTGGGCCATCCACCGTAGCGCTGCGCTCGGCCGCTTTCTGCATTTGCTTGACGGCCGCTTGTCCCGTGCGCCCGCCCATGCCCTGGGCCTGGATGTTGCCCAGCTCGGCCGCGGTCGAGGCCACCGACAGCGAGCCATCGTCGCCGCCGGCTGTCTGGACCATGACCGTCCCGGCAGGCATGTGGCGTTCAATGAACTCCTTCAGGCTATAGCCGTAGCGCATCAGGAAAGTCGGCCCGAACGACTGGCCGTGGTCGGACAGCAGGAGCAGTTCATACGGTCGGGGGGCTTTGGTGGCGATCATCTCGCGCACGTTGCCGATGAAGTGGTCGAAGCCGCGCAGCGTACCGAAGGCGTGCTTCGACCACGGCCCGGAGTGGTGGGCGACCTCGTCGTAACCGGGCCAGGTGGTGTACATGGCCGGTTCGCCGCGCACGATCTGCATCAAGGTCAGGAAGCCCGATACCTCGCGCATGAAGACGGTCGTGGCGGCGCGGATGAAGGGGTAGCCCTTGTGCAGCCGGTTGAGGCGCGGCTCGACGCCGGCGGTAACGTCGCGGAAGTACTGCCACAATTCCAGAACGCTCTCGCCGATGAAGAGGCCGAAGACGCGCATGAAGAATTGGGGGTTCAACAGCAGCAGGTAGACGTCGCGGGCGCGGGCGCGCTTCTGCTCGTCTGTGCCGCCGCGCAGATCCGATGCCGTCAGCAGGGAGAGCCGGGCATCACCGTTCATCATGTTGTTGATGCTGGCCCCACCGCGCAGCAAACCCTGGCCGTGGGCGTAGCGGGCGTTGATCTCGGCCGCGTCGTTGCCCGAGACGAACAGCTTGCCGCGGGCCTTGTCGTACCAGCGGAAGGCGGGAATGTCGTGGTTGTCGCCGAAGAGGATGCCGGTCTGGCAGGCCGAGGTCTGCGACGGCAGGCCGCAGTCGGTCGCCGAGAGAACATACCCGTCCTCGGCGATCATCCGCTGGACGTTGGGCATGTAGCCGTCGTCCAACGCCTTCTGGAGGTGGTGGTAACTCAGGCCGTCGATCTCCAGCATCACCAGGCCGGTCATCGGGTTCTCGGGCAGAGGGGCGCGCTGTTTGGCAAGCCGCCGCTCGATGACGCCCTCATAGAACAACCCGGCGTCCTCGATTCCCAGGAGACTGGTGATGAGCATGCCGACCGTGGCCAGGACAATGCCGCCGATGATGGCCGGCAGCCAGCCGTCGATGATCAGCCCGCCGCCGAGCAGGTTGGCTGTGATGCGCAACATCAAGGCATTGACGAAGAAACCGGCCACGAACAGAGCGATGAAGCCCAGAGGCGCGGCCAGGAGCAGGATGAGCGGTCGAATGAACAGGTTGGCCAGGCCCAGGGTGAAGGCCGCGGCCATGGCCACTGCCCAGCGCGGGTACGGGTCGATTGATGTCAATTCGATCCCCGGTAGTAGCCAGTCTGTTATAGCCAGCGCTATCGCGCTGAGCAGCCAGATGATTAAGAAACGTATTGATGCTCTCAGGAATACGCGGATTGCATACATATTGCCTTGTCAATCAGCATTGCCTTAACGGGATGGTTCTAGATACAGGATACAGGTTTAAGGGTGGGAAGAGATAGTAACAAAAAGGTGTGATCGCGGTTGTATATGATGATTGACCAGGGGCAGATCCAAGCCCAGCAGTTAGAGGTGCTGGGCTTAAATCTGTGTAATCTGTGGTTTCTTCTTAATCGCGCTTGAACTTGGAGTAGTCGGGCGCAGCGTAGCGGGTGCGGCCGCCGTCGCTAACTTCCATCATCGCCTTAACCTTCATCTGCAAGCCAAACAGGGTGATGAACCCCTTGGCGTCGGCCTGGTCGTAGACGTCTTCCTGGCCGAAGGTGGCGAAGTCCTCGCGGTAGAGGCTCTGCGGGCTATAGCGCCCGGCGACAATGACGTTGCCCTTGTATAGCTTCAGCTTCACCCAACCGCTGATCGTCTTCTGTGTCTCGGTGACGAATGCTTGCAGGCTTTCGCGCAGGGTGTGGTACCACATGCCGTAGTAAACCAACTCGGCGTAGCGCAGAGCCATCTGCTCCTTGAAGTGCAGCGTCTCGCGGTCGAGGCATAGGGACTCCAGCTCGCGGTGGGCGGCATAGAGGATCGTGCCGCCGGGCGTCTCGTAGACGCCGCGCGACTTCATGCCCACCAGCCGGTTCTCCACCAGGTCGATGCGGCCGATGCCGTGCTTAGCCCCCAACCGATTCAGCGTCTCCACGATGGCCGCCGGCGGCAATTGCACACCATTGACCGCCACCGGCATGCCTTGCTCGAAGGTGATCTCGACGATCTCAGCTTTGTCCGGCGCGCTCTCGGGTGAGACGCTCAACTGGTACATCGCCTCTTCCGGCTCGTTGGCCGGGTCTTCCAGGATGCCGCCCTCGTGGGAAAGGTGCCACATGTTGGCGTCGCGGCTGTAGATCGACTTTTCGGTGTGGGTAACGGGCACGTTGTGGAGGCGGGCATAAGCCAGAGCATCCTCACGCGAGCGAATCTCCCACTCGCGCCAGGGGGCAATGACCTTCAGCGTGGGGTTGAGCGCCTGGTAGGTCAACTCGAAGCGCACCTGGTCGTTGCCCTTGCCGGTGCAGCCGTGGGCCACGGCGTCGGCCCCTTCGGCCTCGGCCACGGCCACCTGCCACTTGGCGATGAGTG
Organism: uncultured Ardenticatenia bacterium; assembly: GCA_937858165.1. Lineage (GTDB taxonomy): Bacteria > Chloroflexota > Anaerolineae > Promineifilales > Promineifilaceae > Promineifilum. The sequence continues at coordinate 4,942 of CALLZA010000519.1, read as the reverse complement.
GCCGGGCGACGGACGTGCCCAGCAGGTAGCGCCGTTCGTAGACCGCGCCGGCCTGCATCATGGGAAACAGAAAGTCCTTGGCGAACTCGTGGCGTAGGTCTTCGATGATGACTTTGCTGGCCCCGCTAGCCAATCCCTTGGCCTCCAGCCCTTCAAACTCGTGGTCGCCCTGGCCGATGTTGGCGCAGAAGCAGATGACTTCGCAGCCGTAGTTTTCGCGCAGCCAGGGGACGATGACGGACGTGTCCAGGCCACCGGAATAGGCCAGGACGACTTTATTCACTGCCGGTTTGGTCATGATTGTTTCTCCTTGAAGACGATGAGTGATGGGTGGGGCGGGCGCGAAGGTGGGCAGTCTGATGGTTGCCGGCCGATAACCGGCGGTGGATGGGCGGTAGGAATGGGTTAGTGGGACGGTTAAGTGTAGCACGACGGCCGTCTCGTCACAACGATCGATCAGCGGACAGTTGACGCAATCGCGCCACACTTTTTCCGGGAAGCGCTGCCGGTCAGAGATGTGAAAGCCGGCGCGCTGGAAGAAGCTGACGGCGCGGGTCAGAGCGAACAGGGTGACGACGCCCCGCCGCTGCGCCTCGATGATCAGCCCTTTGACCAGTGTGCTGCCCCAGCCGCCTCCCTTGGCCCGATCGACGACGGCCAGTGAGCGCACCTCGGCCAGGGCGGGTGAGTAGAAGTAGAGCGAGCCGCAGGCAACGATGTCACCCGTCTCATCCTTGGCGATGAGCCAGTCGGGTAGGGTGTCGCGGATGGAGTCGGCCGTACGCGGCAGCAGATCGCCGCGGCGCGCATGGTCGTTGACGAGGGCGAGGATGCCGGGGATATCCTCCGGACGGGCAGAGCGGATGTTCATTGTGGGGATACGAAAAGGGGTTGTAGAGCGACTACAACCCCTCTCGTTGCAGCTGAGGGACGTGGATTCGAACCACGACTCACGGAGTCAGAGTCCGTTGTTCTGCCGTTAAACTATCCCTCAAAGTATGACCCGCAGTATAGCACGAGCATAGACCAAGGGCAACTTTCAGAGCATCAAGCGACAACTAATTCATTCATTTCAGTCTTGTGATCTGCGCTTGTCCTACGTCTCCTACGCTTCCCGATCGCCCGTAACTTAGGCTACAACTTGGGGATTATACTATGCTAGAATAGACAATCGTCTAACAAATAAACGAAAAGGGCAACTACACCGTCTGCCCGCGCACAAGGACTATGACTATTTCCATCGCTTCGACGCGCGCCCGGCCTGTTCCGGCCGAACACCGCGCCAACTTCAACAACCTGATTCTCGATATCGCCTGGTTCGGCGTGCTGAACGGCAGCGCCATCGCCTTTGTGGCCGTCTACGCCACGCGCCTGGGGGCCGACGCCTTCCAGTTGGGCCTGCTCAATGCCACGCCGGCTGTCGTCAATTTACTGTTCGCGCTGCCGGCCGGGCGTTGGCTGCAAGGTCGGCCGCTCAGTCGGGCCACCTTCGCCACGTCCATTCTCCATCGCCTGTTCTATCTGGTGTGGGTCTTTCTGCCGCTGCTATTCACCAGCCAGGGGCAGGTGTGGGCGCTGGTCGCCCTGACCGTGCTGATGAGTATCCCCGGCACGGCGCTAGCCATCGGCTTCAACGGCATGTTCGCCGCCGCCGTGCCGCCGGAGTGGCGCGGACAGATCGTCGGCACGCGCAATGCTGCCTACGCCCTGACCTCCATCGTCGTTACCCTGGTTTGCGGCCGCCTGCTCGATGTGCTGCCCTTTCCGCAGGGCTATCAGGTCGTCTTCGCCATTGGTGCGCTGGGCGCGGCCATGAGCAGCCTGCACCTGTGGCACGTTCGGCCGGCTGACGAGCATCGCCGCCCGGGCACAGGCCACAGCCTGGGCGATTGGGCCGACCCTGGCGAATCGGGGGCCGCGCAAAGCCTGCGCCTCAGCGTCGGGCTGCGCTTTCTGACCCGCGCCAATCCGCTGTCCAGCCGCTGGTTCAATCCGTTGCGCGACCTGACCTTCCGCAAGGTTCTGTTCCTAGTGCTGGCCATGCACCTGGCACTCTATCTGGCTGTGCCCCTCTTTCCCCTGTTTCTGGTGCGCGAGATTCAGTTGAGCGACCAGTTCATCGGCCTGGGCAACAGCATCTTCTACGTCGCCCTGTTCGTGGCTTCGGCGCGGCTTGACGGTGTGACACGCCGCTTCGGCAACCGACGCACGATGGCCCTGGGCATCATCGTCATCAGCCTCTACCCGGCCATTCTGTCGCAGGCCAATGGCCCGGCGCTCTACCTGTTGGCGTCGATCATGGGCGGCGCGGGCTGGGCGCTGGCCGGTGGGGCGGTGGGCAACTACGTGCTGGAGAAAACGCCTGACGACAGCCGGCCGTCCTATCTGGCGTGGTACAACATGTCGTTGCAGGCGGGCATCCTGCTGGGGTCGCTCATCGCGCCGGCACTGGCCGGGTGGTGGGGGCTGACCATCGGCCTGCTCTTCGCCGCCGCCTGCCGCTTCCTCATCGGCGCGGCCATCTGGCGGGCGGAGTAGGGGGTAGTGGTTAGTGACTAGTCATTAACCACTACCCCCTAACCCTATCTTACGACGAGGATGGCCCGTTCTACATCGAGAACGAGTTCGTGGGCCAGATCGTCGAGCAGGAAGCGCGGCAACCCTTCGTCGCGGTGGGCGCCAATGACCACCAGGTCATACTCATCGGCGCGGGCTTCGTCGGCTATCTCATCGACGACCAGACCGTGGCGTACCTTGGCGTGAGTCGTCAGATTCATCGACTCCAGATAGGCCATGTCCTGGCGTAGGATAGCCCCTTCGGGCGTCTGCAATTGGATGAGTTCCTCGACAGTGGCTTGCAAGTCCTCGCCCCGCACGCTCGGGGCGGCGCTGATTTGCGACATCACATGCAGTACGGTCACGTCAGTGACCCCGGCCAGCAGCGCAGGCAGACGGGCCCGCAGGAGTTGCAGCAGTGACGGCGATTGCGCGCCACTGTCACAGATGAGCACCCGATGCAACGGCCGCGCCTCACGCTTGGCGATGAGCGTCGGCAGCATCGTGTGGGCCACTACTTTCTGAGTGACCAGGCCGCGGATGCGCGTCAGCAGCGGTCGTGACTGGCGTTGACCCATCATCAGTAAGTCATATTGGCCCGATTCGGCTTCCTGGACGATCTCTTCCCACGGCTGGCCGACGCGCGTTTTATAGTTGACCTCTTTGAAGACCGGCTTCAGCAGCTGCGCGGCGTGGGCCAGAACTTGATCGGCCTCGGCTTGCTCGTCGGCGTTCTTGATGACCGTCAGCACCGTTGGTTTGACCGGCGTCGCTTCGGCCAGCAGCATCAGTTGTCGTATTCCGATTTCGGTTTGTCCTGGTCCCCCAGTGGCAAGCAGCACGCGCATAATCAAGACTCCTTGTGGCTTCGACGTCGTCCGCGGGCGGCGCGACCGGCGTTCAGTCACCGCCAAGTGTACCATACTCTGACGGGCCGATGGTTAGCCGCGATGCAAACTCTGCCCGATGATATCAAATGAAAACCAGAATCAGTGGAATGATGAAGATGCCGAACATGAACAAGGCCAGGTTCACATTGCGCTCTGTCACCCACTGGACAAAGCCCAGCGACCACCGCTCGTAGCGCCGGAAGAGAAGAAGCAAGATGATCATGGCCGAGACAGCCACGCCGAGCATCTCGGCCAGGACGACGGAAACCGCGGCGTGGTTGTTCAGCAAGACGGCAGCCAACAAGGTATCGATAAACGTCGTAATGTTGGCGCCCATGATGTAGGGAATCACGTTCTCGCGGCGCACAAAGCCCCGGTGACTCAACGGCACAAGGATGCTGAGCGAAACGCTGACCGACATCGATACCAGCGTGACCGCCGAGCCGAGCAGGAACATAATCATCGGGTTATAGACCAGGCGCGACATGCGACCGACCTGGCTCTCCTTGATGGTCATCTCCGGCAGGCAGCGGTCGAAAAGGTTGAACGTCACCAGAATGATGCCCAGGCCGACCAGAAACAGCGCCCACGACGGTAAGAACGCTGTGAACAGACCGGCGACGGGTTCGATGAGGGCATCGGTGATCGACGTCAGGGCCGTGCCCCCGCCCAGTTCGAACCGCCCCAGCACACCCGACAGCAACAGCAGTGTGCCGATGATGACCGAGCCTATCTGTAAGGTGCCTGTAACCGTGAAAGAGAGCAGCCCCATGCTGAGGCTGGTCGATCGGTTCCGACCGCGCAAAACGTATATAAAGCCGATGAACAGGATGATGAAGCTCGCGCCCATGCGGCTGCCGATGATCATGGTGAAGGTCTGCACCGGCGTGATGATCCCGGCATCCAGAAAGGTCAGCGCCGAGGCCGCTACCGGCGAGCCGCTCATGACCAGATAGGCGAACAGCCAGCCGAATCCCATCGTGTTGAAGGCGTTGTTGAGGTTAAAGCGGTCCTCCACCACGGGCGCCAGACCGCGCGCGCCGTCCTTCATCAGGGTCAGAGCCAGGATGAATAGGTATAGGCTGATGAGAAACAGGCCGATCTTGGGCCAGGAGATGCGTTGCCAGTAGCGTCGTAGACCGCTCTTCGTGCTGCCGGGGGCAGTGGTTATCGACAGTTCTGGCGCCTCGGCGGCGGCCGAGGCCACGTCACTGTCGTGGGGTTCGTTGGTCATAGAGGGTTCCTTGCTGCCTAACTGCTGGGTGAGGCGGCTCCTATTCTCCGTGAAAACGTGTCCAGAGTACTATGGCCAACTTACGATACATCTGTCGAGTGCCGGCGGCAGCCTCAGCCCGGGCAATGGGGGGCAGCTGTCTCTTATACACATCTCCGAGCCCACGAGACCGTACTAGATCTCGTATGCCGTCTTCTGCTTGAAAAAAAAAAACTATCTACACACAAGCTACCCTATCATCAGTGCTGCATTAAACTAGAAA
>CALLZA010000518.1 GCA_937858165.1 uncultured Ardenticatenia bacterium | reverse complement strand
TTTTTTTTTTCAAGCAGAAGACGGCATACGAGATCTAGTTCGGTCTCGTGGGCTCGGAGATGTGTATAAGAGACAGGGGCTATCATATACTCGGCATTCCCGCCGGCTACTAAACCAAACGCGTTCTAGGAGATTAACAATTAAATCGGCATACAGCGCCGACCGGTCGCCGTCGGCACCGTCGCGGTGGGTTGAAACCCACCGCTCGCGTGAAAGTGCGATGAATCGCACTGAAGAAGCACGATACCCTCTGAAAGTGCGTTTGAACGCACTTCTACGCTAGCGGCGGGTTCTTCAACCCACCGCTTTAGGCAGGCGGCGCATGTGCTCATTATTTCGTCAAACTCCTCAAACGCATTTCGGCCGTTCCGGCAACCGGCTTCAGCCGGGTTTGGCCTGCCGGACGCGCGGTTTCGACCCGCGTCGAAGGCGTATGCGACAGTCCTTCCTGGCCGCGCCCTTCGCTGCTGCCCACTGCCCCTACTCCACCAGCATCCGGTCGACCAACCGCTGATAGGCGGCCGTGGCTGGGCTGGTCTCGGCCGGAGCGTACTCGAACAGCGTCTGGCCGCCGGCGGCCTGGCTCTGCTGGACGACGACGCTCTGGATGATGGGGATGGCCACGCGGCTGCGGCCGTACTTGTCGACCAGGTCCTGATACACCTGCCGGGCCAGCACCTGCCGCGGCTCGAAGAAGGTCGGCAGGATGAGGCTGACGGTGATGTCCAGCCCTTCGCGCTGCATGTCGTTGATGAGGGCCGTGTGTTGGGCCGCGCCGGCGGCGTCGAGCATGGCCGTGCGCACGGGCACGATGGCCTTGTCGGCGAAGCGGTAGACGGCCGTCGTCAGGCTGCCCAGCGACGGCGGGCAGTCGATGACGATGTAGGCGAAGGCGTCGCTCAGCGGGCCGAGGCGGTCGAGCAGGACGTCGTCCAGCCCCCCACCCTGCCCGCCGCGGCCGCGCCGGTAGCTCTGGAAGTCGCGGATGAGCAGCTCCTCCGTCGCCTCCACCAGGCGGGGGGTGGCGGGAATCAGGAAGAGGCCGGGCCGACCGGTGCCGCCGCGCTCGCGGGCGGGGTCGGGCACGATCCCGTCCCGCAGCGTGGCGCGGCCGGCCAGCAGGTCGCTGATGCAGCGGGCGCCGGGGTCGACGCCCAGGGCGGTGGCGCAGTTGCCCTGGGGGTCCATGTCCAGCAGCAGGACGCGACCGCCCCCCTCGCTCCCTGGGAGCGGGTTGGGGCCATTGCCGCGCAGCTTGCGGGCCAGGCCGTGGGCCAGGGTGACGGCGGTCGTCGTCTTGCCGACGCCGCCCTTCTGATTGACGATGGCCAGTACGGGCATCTGGCTCTTATACACCTCTCCGAGCCCACGAGACCGTACTAGATCTCGTATGCCGTCTTCTGCCTGAAAAAAAAAAAACACACATCCTCGTTCTGGCCGACGCACTTACAGACACATGAACGGCTGCACCCTAATATCACTGACGACATGGACATAGAACTACGTACGTACGCCACTGTCAGACTC
>CALLZA010000517.1 GCA_937858165.1 uncultured Ardenticatenia bacterium | reverse complement strand
ACAGCGAACCGGTGACGGCGACCATGCGCACGAAGGGCATACGGGCAATGGCGCGGCCATAGCCCACGGCCGCCGGCCACAGCGCTTGCGAGGCGACCCGCCGCTGCCGGCGCACCTCAGCCACCTCCTCGCGCCCGGGCAGCATGTACAGCCCATCGCGGCGGCTCAGGCGCGCCGGCACCAGCCGTCCGGCGTCGAGCAGGTTGTGGGTTTCGGCTGAGGTCAGGGGCAGGTGAATAAGGTAGCGGTGAATTTCGGCCGGTGTCAGCGGATAATCGAAGACATCCACGTAGGACACCGTGTTGATGATCGCCTGTTCCGCTTCGAACCAGGAAGTTTTCATTGGTCTGTAAAGCGCTTCTATGCGGCCTTCGTCTGTAGACTAAGGCCGACTCATCGGGTACATTATACTGGCTCGCTTGGCGGGCGTCTAGAGTGGCCTGTAGCGTGATTCTCCGGAATCGCGCCGGTTGAAAGAGGGCGCGATTCCGGAGAATCGCGCTACGTGCGGATGCAAGAGGACGGTCGGTATGAGCGAGACGAACGCGATTGTCATCTTCGGCGCGTCGGGCGACCTGACCCGGCGCAAGCTGATGCCCTCTCTGTATGATCTCTTTCGTAAGGGGCGCCTGCCGGAGAACTGGCGCATTGTCGGCGTGTCGCGCACGGAGTTCAGCGACGACGCCTTTCGTGAGCAGATGAAGGCAGGTGTTAAGGAGTTCGCCCGGTCGATGTACGACACCAAGTCCTGGGCCGAGTTCGCGGCCAACATCTGCTACTTCCGCGGCGACCTGACCGACTTCGAGCAGTTGCAGGGGGTGGATCGGTTGCTATGCGAGTGGGAAGACGGGCGACACGGCAACCGGCTCTACTACCTGTCCATTGCCCCCAACCTCTATGAGCAGGCAGTGGCCAACCTGGGCGCGGCCGACATGGTGCACCAGGACCACGGCTGGCGGCGGGTGGTCATCGAGAAGCCCTTCGGCTATGACCTGGCCTCGGCCCGCGCCCTCAATCAGGCGGTGCACAAGGTGCTGCACGAGTCGCAGATCTACCGCATCGACCACTATCTGGGCAAGGAGACGGTGCAGAACCTGCTCGTCTTCCGCTTTGCCAATTCGCTCTATGAGCCGGTGTGGAACCGCAACTACATCGACCACGTGCAGATCACGGCCGCGGAGACCGTTGACGTCGGGCACCGGGCGGAGTTCTATGACGGGGTTGGCGTGGTGCGCGACATGATGCAGAACCACGTGCTGCAACTGCTGACCTTTGTGGCCTTCGAGCCGCCGTCGTCGTTCGACGCCGAAGCATTGCGCAATGAAAAGGCCAAGGTGCTCAGCGCCATCCGGCCGATCAAGGAGAAGGACGCCGCCGGCTGCACTGTGCGGGGCCAGTACCGCACCTATCGCGACACGCCGGGCGTCGCCCCCGGCTCGACGACGCCGACCTTTGCGGCCATCCGCTTCTACATCGACAACTGGCGCTGGCAGGGTGTGCCGTTTTACATGCGCTCCGGCAAGGCGCTGGCGGCCAAATCGACGGAGATTAACATCCTGTTCAAGCGGCCGCCGCACGTCATGTTCCCCATGCCGCCGGGAGCAACGCTATCGCCCAATCGCCTGTCCATCTGCATCCAGCCCGACGAGGGTATTCACCTCTCCTTCCAGGCCAAGGTGCCCGACACAGCGGCCGAGATGCGCACCGTGGATATGTCGTTCCAGTACGAGGAGTCGTTCGGCGCGATGGCCATCCCCGAAGCGTATGAGCGGTTGCTGCTGGACGTGATCAAGGGGGACGCGTCGTTGTTCACGCGCAGCGACGCGATTGAACTCTCCTGGGAGCTGATCGATCCCATCCTGGCCGCCTGGCAGACAAAGCACGCCCCCCCGCTCAGCTTCTACGAGACGGGCACGTGGGGGCCGGTGGAGGCGGACGAGCTGATTGCCCATGAGGGGTATCAGTGGACGCAGGGGTGCGGCGCTGAAGAAGAGAGTAAATAGTGAGCAGTGGGTCAGGTATGAGCGCTGACAACTAACCCTGTCTCTTATACACATCTCCGAGCCCACGAGACCGTACTAGATCTCGTATGCCGTCTTCTGCTTGAAAAAAAAAACTCAAACAACCACCACACTAGCCAAGACAGCCAAGGACATGATCAGCAGACACA
>CALLZA010000516.1 GCA_937858165.1 uncultured Ardenticatenia bacterium | reverse complement strand
GTGTTGGCCGCGGCCTCGGCCGACCGCCCGGCGCTGCGCCGAGCGCTGGCCGCCGCCGCCCCGGAGAACGCCGCCGCCGACTGGGCCGCCGCCTTCGCCCTGGCCGCCGGCTCGGCCCAGGGGTTGGCTGACCCGCGCATCGTTATTGTCTCCGACGGCGGGCTGCCGGACGGCCTGCCGCCGCTGCCGGGGGAGGTCAGTTTCGTGCCCGTCGGCCGCGCCGGCGACAATCTCGCTATCTCCGCCCAGGCGGCGCGGCCGAGCGGCGGCGGCGCTGACTTGCTGGTTGTGGTTGACAACCCCGGCACGACGCCGCGCTCCGCCCTGCTGAGCCTCACCCTTGACGGGGCGCTCTACGACTCACGGCGCATCGAACTGGTCGCGGGAGGGCAGTCGGCGCAGACGTGGTCACTGCCGGACGCAGCAGGCGTCGTTGAGGCGCGTCTGGCCGTCCGCGACAGCCTGCCCGACTATCTGCCGCTGGACGACCGCGCCTGGACGCTGCTGGATGCCGGCACCGAGCGGCGCGTGCTGCTTATCAGCGAGGGCAATCTATTCCTGGAGCGCTTCTTTGCCGTCCTGCCGGGCGCGGAGCTGTTCCGCGCCACACCGGATGAGGCCGGGCCACTGCTGGCCGAGGCGGGCCTGCCCTTCGACATCGTCGTTTACGACGGCGTGCCCCTGCCGCCCGGGCCGCTGCCGGGCAACGCGCTGGTTTTCAACCCGCAGAACCCACCAGCAGCGGATGAAGGCGACGCGCCCCTCCTGACCACCACCGACGTCTTTACGGCGACGACGGCCGTGCGCGTGGCCGACGACCCGCTGTTGGCCAACGTCGATTGGCGTGCGCTCAGCGTCGCCGAGGCGCAGTTGGTCGAAGCGCCGCGGCTCGAAACGCTGGTGGAGGCCGAAGGCGGGCCGCTGCTGCTGGCCGGCGAGGTCGATGGGCGGCGCGTGGCCGTCTTCGCCTTTGACCTGCGCGCTTCCGACCTGCCGCTGCAGATTGCATTTCCGGTCATTATGGCTAACATTACGGCGTGGCTGAGTCCAGGACGCGCGATCGCCGCCGATGACAACCTGCAACCGGGAGCAACGGTGAGCCTGCTACCAGACACGCGCGCCGCGAGCGTGACGGTTACCCTGCCCGACGGGTCGGCCTGGCAGCAAGACATAGACCGCGCCGCCCCCGTGCTCTTCGACCAGACGCAACAGACGGGCGTCTATCGCCTGGCCTTCCGCGATGACACCGGCGCGACCCAGCCGGGCGGCGCATTTGCTGTCAACTTTTTCGACGCCGCCGAATCGCGCATCCAGCCAGCGACGGCGTTGCAGCTTGGTTCGGCCGAGGTGACCGGCGACGCGGCAGGCCTCGAAGGGCTGCGCGAGGTGTGGCCGTGGCTGTTGGCCGGCGGCCTGGTCGTGCTGCTCGTCGAGTGGTGGGTCACCTACCGGCGGGCGCTGCGCCGGCCGCTCTTAAGGACGCGATGAACACGCCCGACCAACAGCCCCCCCTGGCAACTCCTTCCCCCGGCTCGGCCCGAGGCGTCCGCGCCCTGGCCGGCCGCTGGCCGGTGCTGGCCGGGCTGGCCGCCTTTCTACTGCTGGCCGGGCTGGTCCTGGTCGTCTCGGCCCTCGTCAATCGCAACGGCCGCCCCCTCTACCCCAACCTGCCGACCTTTACGCCACCGGCGGCGACGTTGACCGGCGAGTTGGCCGTGCTGACCTTCGCCGAGCTGAACGCCGACCCTGACGCCTACCGCGACCGGCGCATCCAGGTCGCCGGCGACTTCGCCTCTGTGCCGCCGCCGACCTGTACGCCCCATGCCGGGCCTGTCTCTTATACACATCTCCGAGCCCACGAGACCGTACTAGATTTCGTATGCCGACTTCTGCTTGAAAACACAAAAAGCCTGCTGCGCGTACAGTCACTGCCAAGCAGCCATCTCAGACGAACAGTGAGCTACGCAACAGATGCACAGGCGA
>CALLZA010000515.1 GCA_937858165.1 uncultured Ardenticatenia bacterium | reverse complement strand
GCCACCGACCTGGCCTGGGAGCATACCCTTGTCCCGGCCGAGGAGTTGACCGACGCACAGAAACAGTTCATCCTCGACCGCTTCTTCGACACCAACCGCCGCATCGTCGCCCGTTTTCCACGCTATCAGGAACTGCTCGACCTGCGCGACAATAGCGACGCCCCCCTGACCGCCTACAGCGCCGACGACTTCCGCGATTTGCAACTGCTGTTCAACCTGGCCTGGACCGACCCCGACTGGCTGGCCGAGGAGCCGCTAGCCTCCCTGGTCGAGAAGGGGGAAGGGTTCAGCGAAGAAGACAAGACGCTTGTTCTCGATGAGCATCTGCGTCTGGTCAATGAGGTCATCCCCCTGCACCGCGAGTTGCAGGACGCGGGGCAGATCGAGATCACGACCACGCCCTTCGCCCACCCCATTCTGCCACTGCTGGTCAACACCGATCTGGCGCTCAAGGCGCTGCCCGAAGCGACGTTGCCCAATCCGCCGTTCATCTGGGGCCAGGACGCCGTGGCCCAGGTAGAGCTCGGCGTGGCCTACTACACCGAACGCTTCGGCCAGCCCCCGCGCGGCATGTGGCCGTCGGAAGGCTCGGTAGCCGAAGAGATGATCAGCATGGTCGTCGCCAGCGGCATCCAGTGGATGGCCAGCGATGAAGGGGTGCTGGCCCATAGCATCAACCTTGACAGCTTCGCCCGCGACGGCAATGAGGTCGTTGTCGAAGCCGACCGGCTCTACCGCCCCTACAACGTCCAGGGGCGCAACGGCGGGCCGGTGGCCATGCTCTTCCGCGACCGCATCATCTCCGACAAGGTCGGCTTCACCTACTCCGGCCTGCCGGGCGAGGCGGCGGCCGACGACTTCATGCACCGCATCCACGCCATCTGTGGCCGGCTCCAGGCATCCGACGCCACCGGGCCGCACCTGGTCTCGGTTATCCTCGACGGCGAAAACGCCTGGGAAAACTACGACAACGACGGCAAGGCGTTCCTCCACGCCCTCTATCAGCGGTTGAGCGACGAACCGTCGATCGTTACCGTCACCCCGAGCGAGTTCCTGGCGACTGCGCCGGAGCCGCAGCGCCTCGGCCGCCTGTGGGCCGGGTCGTGGCACAACGCCGACTTCAGCATCTGGATCGGCGAGGAAGAGGAGAACCGCGCCTGGGATCTGCTGCGCGACACGCGCGTCTTTCTGCAAACCTACATCACCGGCCGCAACCGGGACACGGTGACGCCGGAAGCGCTCGACGCCGCCTTTACACAGATGTACATTGCTGAAGGCTCCGACTGGTTCTGGTATCTCGGCTCCGACCAAAGCTCGGCCGACGACGCCTCGTTCGACAGCCAGTTCCGCAACGCGCTGAAGCAGGTCTACGTCGAGTTGGGCACGGAACCGCCAAGCGTCCTGGACGTGCCTATCATTCCCACCGCGCCGGCGTCGGCCGATCGGCTGTCCGGCGGCCTGCTGTCACCGCTGGTCGATGGCGTGGCCACGGTCGGCGAATGGGATGCCGCCGGGGCCTATATCGCCACAGGCGGTGTGATGGCCACAACCCCGGCGTTCGCGGAGATGGCCTACGGCTTCGACGCGCGCAACCTTTACCTGAAGACAACGCTTAACCCCGACTTCACGCTGCCGGCGGCGGCGACGATCGAGTACTACTTTGGCTCCCCCGCAGGCGGCGCGGTCACCAACTTCAGCCGTAGCGGCGGGCTGTTGGGCTTTGCTGCCAACCGGATGCTGGAGTTGAAGTTCAGCGGCGGGGGGGGGGGGGGGGGGGGGTTTTTTTTCCCCCGCCTCTTGCTCGGCGCCGGCGGCCGCGGTTTTGGCCCCGTCTCCTCTTCACCACTTACCCCGGCCGCGCGGGGGGCGGGGTAGATCTCGGGGGTGGCCGTGACCTTTAAAAAAAAAAAAACAGACAGGAGCAAGGAGTAGAGTCGAGCTGCCGTATATCAACAAGCATACAATATACAGACAACAACGAAGCACGAACTGAAGCAAGAACAGATGTGAAACACTCA
>CALLZA010000514.1 GCA_937858165.1 uncultured Ardenticatenia bacterium | reverse complement strand
TATAGCACTATGCGTGTGCTTGTCTTAGATCGCATGTTCTGTGCTATCAAGCTTCGGTAGGAATAATGTAGTACTAGTGATTTTACATTCTCTGGATGCTGACTGGAGTGTTTACTATTTTTTTTTTTCAAGCAGAAGACGGCATACGAGATCTAGTACGGTCTCGTGGGCTCGGAGATGTGTATAAGAGACAGCCACCGCACGCTGACCCAACTCTTCTCCGAGGCCAACGCCATCTGGCGCGACCAGTTGCACGTACAACTGACAGAGGCCAACATCCACGTGCTGCGCTACGAAGAGTTGAGCAAGTCGCAACGCAATAAACTGCGCGCCTACTTTGAGCGTGAAATCTTTCCCGTTCTGACGCCGCTCGCCTCCGATCCCAGCCGCCCGTTCCCCCACATCTCCAACCTGAGCCTGAACCTGGCGGTGCAGGTGCGAGACCCGAAGACGGGCGATCTCCACTTCGCCCGCGTCAAGGTGCCGCCGGCGCTGCCACGGCTGGTGCCGCTGAAACGCTTCGATCCCGACCAACTCTCGACCCCGGCGGTGCAGAAGTTCGTCTGGGCCGAGGAGGTCATCGCCGCCAACCTCGACCGGCTCTTCGCGGGGATGAAGATCGTCGCCGCCCACCCGTTTCGAGTGACGCGCAACAGCGACATGGAGTTGCAGGAAGAGGAGGCCGACGACCTGCTGTTGATGATGGAAGACAACCTGCGCCAGCGCCACTTCGGCAGCGCCGTGCGGTTGGAGATCGACGACAACATGCCGGCCGATTTGCGCGAGATCCTGATGAGCAACCTGCAAGTCGACTCCTACGACGTGTATACAACCAACGGCCCGCTGGGGCTGAGCAGTCTATGGGAACTACACCGATTGGAGCGGCCGGAGTTGAAGGATCGTCCCTTCACACCACGCACGCCGCCCAGCCTGCAAAACGTCGCCGGCAGCATGTTCAGCGTGTTGCGCCAGCGCGACGTGTTGCTCCACCATCCGTATGACAGCTTCGCACCCGTCGTCAACCTGCTGGAGGCGGCGGCCGTCGACCCGGACGTGCTGGCGATCAAGATTACCCTCTACCGCGTCGGCACCAACCCACCCGTCGTCCAGGCCCTGAAGAAGGCGCGGCTCAACAACAAGCAGGTGGCGGCCGTCGTCGAGCTAAAGGCGCGTTTCGACGAGGAGACCAACATCCACTGGGCGCAAGAGCTGGAAAGCGCGGGCGTCCACGTGGCCTACGGACTCATCGGCCTGAAGACGCACAGCAAGGTGACGCTCATCATCCGCCGCGAGCGCGACGGCATTCGCCGCTACGTCCATCTGTCCAGCGGCAACTACAACAGCTCCACCGCCCGGCTCTACACCGACACCGGCTTCATGAGCCGCGACGAAGACCTGGCCGCCGACGCCAGCGACCTGTTCAACTTCCTGACCGGCTACTCGCGGCAGGAGGAGTTTCGCAAGTTCCTGGTCGCCCCGGTCAGCATCCGCCGTAGTCTGGTGGAGGCGATCAAGCGCGAGGCGGCGCTGGGGCCAAAGGGGCGCATCATCATCAAGTGCAACTCGCTGGTGGACGGCGAGATAATTCGCAACCTCTACCGCGCCTCGCAGGCCGGGGCCAAGGTCGATCTCGTCATCCGCGGCATCTGTTGTCTGCGACCGGGCGTGCCCGGCATCAGCGACAACATCCAGGTGATGAGCGTCATCGGCCGCTTTCTGGAGCACTCGCGCATCTACTACTTCTACAACGACGGCAACCCCAGCCTCTACATGGGCAGCGCCGACCTGATGCCCCGCAACCTCGACCGGCGCGTCGAGGTACTGTTTCCCATCAGCGACCCCGACATGCAGCGCGACGTGGTCGAAAACCTGCTGGCCGTCACGCTGCGCGATACAGCCAAGAGCCACATCCTGCAAAGCGACGGCCGCTACATCCCCCGCCGTTATCTGCTCGACGGCGACGCCCCGCTGTTCGATAGTCAGGCCTGGTTCTGTCTCTTATACACATCTGACGCTGCCGACGAGCGATCTAGCGTAGAGCTCGGTGGTCGCCGTATACTTAAAAAAAAAACAAAAAAAACAAAACAAAAAAGCAAAAAAAAAAGAGAAGAAGGAG
>CALLZA010000513.1 GCA_937858165.1 uncultured Ardenticatenia bacterium | reverse complement strand
CTATATGCTTGACTCTCGTGCTGCTTCTCGTCTGTGCTGTTCTTCCTCGTGATTTGTCTGTGTGTGCCGATCTTTTTTTTTTTTTTCTTTTTGTCTTTTTTTTTTTTTTTAATGATACGGCGACCACCGAGATCTACACTAGATCGCTCGTCGGCAGCGTCAGATGTGTATAAGAGACAGGTATCACGCTGGGGTTGTCGGCTGCGGCTTGCTGGTCATGCCGGCGCGGACGCTGGAGCGGCGGCCGTATTGGCGCGATAGGGATAGCTGTCCGGCGGACTTTCGGGCGTGGGCGTTTCCCAGTCCGGGGACGCCCGCGCCCTAGCTCTGATCTCCCGCCATTGGGGAGGAGGTAGGGGAGGGTGGCTTTGGCTGGTGGAAGGCAGACCCTCTCCCTAGCCCTCTCCTAAGGGGCGAGGGGGCGCAGACACTCTTCTCTTGAGAGACGGAAGCGGAAGGCGAAAGCCCTGCGCGGGGCAGGGCTTTCTGGGGGGATAGAGACACGGCCGTGGCCGGTGTCGTCAGGGTGATCCGCTACGGTTGTTCAGTCAACAGGCGGTCGATCTCGCCGCGGATGGAGGTCAGGTCGTCCAGCCGCAGGTAGACGATGGCGTAGCGCACGTAGGCGACCAGGTCAAGCTCCTTCAGCTTGCGAATGACCATGTCGCCAACAATGCGGCTCTTGACCTCTTCCTGACCCATACGCTGCAACTCGGCCTCGATCTCGCCGGCCATGCGCTCGATGTCGGCGGCCGAGATCGGTCGCTTGGCGCAGGCCACACGGATGCCGCCCAATAGCTTCTCGCGGGAGAACTCCTCGCGCGTGCCGTCTTTCTTGATGAGCAACGGCGTGGCCAGAATCGGCCGCTCATACGATGTAAAACGCTGGTCGCACGACTCGCACACCCGCCGCCGGCGCGTGCCGCCGCGCCGGTCGTGGCTGGTGTCAATGACGTGCGTCTTCTCATACCCGCAATACGGACATCGCATACTCCGGCCCTCCGTGGCTGGTCGCAGTTGGGACAGACGGCATATATTGGGTTGGCAAGGGCAATCCTGGGTCACTACCCCAATATATGCTATCAACCAATTCTACCACGGAGCCATGTCTCGGCAACGCCGTGGCCCGGCGCTAGACCTAACAGGTAGGCGGCTCAGGCCGGCTCCCTGGTGGAGAGCATTAGCCGCCTACCTGTCAGGTCTACAGCTTACTGGCGCTTGCGCAGGAACGCCGGCACTTCCAGATCGTTGAAGCGGTACGCCTCTTGCTGCGGGCGGGCCGGTTGCTGCGGCTGCGGGCGGGCGGTGGCCTGGCTCGACGACGCATGGACCGGAACCGATTCGCGCGCCGGCGGCCGGTTGGGCATCAGGCGCTGCGTCTGGGTGGCGGTGGCCGCCGTCATCTGGCGCATCGGCATCGTGTGTTCGAAGCCGGTGGCAATGACGGTGATGCGAATCTTGTTCGTCATCTTCTCGTCGATGACCGCGCCGAAGATCAGGTTCACGTCCGGGTGGGCCGTCTCGCGGATGATGGCCGCGGCCTGGTTGATCTCGTACAGCGTCATGTCCGGGCCGCCGGTGACGTTGAACAGAATGCCGCGCGCGCCGTCGATGGTCACGTCCAGCAACCGGCTCGACAGGGCCTGCGTGGCCGCGTCGCGGGCGCGCTCATCACCGGAGCCTTCGCCCACGGCCATCAGCGCCGCGCCGCCCATCGACATGATGGTCTTCACGTCGGCAAAGTCGAGATTGATCAGGCCGGGGACGGTGATCAGTTCGCTGATGCCCTGGATGCCCTGGCGCAGGATGTCGTCGGCCATGCGGAACGAGTCGAGCAGCGACACGCGCTTGTCGGCCGTCTCCAGCAGGCGGTCGTTGGGAATGACGATCAGCGTATCGACGTGCTCCTTCAGCTGCTCGATGCCCGCTTCGGCCGACCGCGCCCGCTGCGACCCTTCGAAGGTGAACGGGCGGGTGACGACGCCGATGGTCAGTGCCCCGGCCTCGCGTGCGGCGCGGGCGACGGTGGGCGTCGCGCCCGTGCCCGTGCCGCCGCCCATGCCCGCGGTCACGAAGACCATATCGGAGCCGGTCAGCGTGTGGCGCAGCTCCTCCAGCGACTCTTCGGCCGCCCGCGCGCCCGTCTCCGGGTCGCCGCCGGAGCCGAGGCCGCGCGTCGTCCGCTCGCCGATGGCGATGCGCACCGGGGCCATGCTGCCCAACAGCGCTTGCTGGTCGGTGTTGACGGCCACAAACTCGACCCCGACGATGTTCTCATTGATCATGCGGTTCACGGCATTGCTGCCACCGCCACCCACGCCAATCACGCGAATCAACGCCGAGCCTTCGGTGGCCGGCATCCGCTGTGCATCCCTGCCTCTGTAATCCACGTTCATGTCTCTATAACCCCTCTAACTGAAACTAACAATAAGTTGTGACGTTAACCGGCGCGCTCTGCGAGAAGCGACGCCGGTCGCCGGAACCCCTTAATCCGGCAGCAATGTCCTGATAAGATTGCCCACCCGACGGCTCCATTCGCCGGAGCCGTGGCCGGACAGGAGTCCGGGGCGGGCCTGATACCGGTGGTGGTCCATGCTGGCCCACCGCAGCAGGCCGACGCTGGTGGCGTAGGCCGGGCTGTGCAAGGAATCGACAAGACCAACCAGGTTCTTGGGTGTGGCCACCCGGGCGGGCACGTTGAGCACGCGCTCGGCAACGTCGGTGATGCCGCGCAGCAGCGCTGTGCCGCCGGTCAGGACAATGCCGGCGGGTAACAGCTCGTCGTAGCCCGACTGCTGGATGTCCTTGAGGATCATGTGGAAGATCTCCTCGGTGCGCGCCT
Source organism: uncultured Ardenticatenia bacterium (assembly GCA_937858165.1). Taxonomy (GTDB): domain Bacteria; phylum Chloroflexota; class Anaerolineae; order Promineifilales; family Promineifilaceae; genus Promineifilum. The sequence goes on along the minus strand of CALLZA010000513.1, from coordinate 3,680 downwards.
CGATGACCTGGGCCAGGTCTTGCCGGCCGACCTGAATCTTCTCGCCGCCGAACGGCTCGACGGTGAAGACAAAGTCGGGGTCAATCTCCGCCGGGCGGCAGTCGCCGTACTGGATCTTGACCTTTTCGGCCGTCTCGTAGGGGGCGCGCAGCCCGATGGCGATGTCGTTGGTGATGTGATAGCCGCCGATGGGAATGACGTGGGTGTGCCAGACCGTGCCCTGCTTGTAGAGGGCCAGGTCAGTCGTGCCGCCGCCGATATCGGCGATGAGCACGCCCATCTCCCGCTCGGCAGGCTCCAGTACCGCCTCGGCCGAGGCCAAGGCGTTGAGCACCGTCTCTTCGGCGCTGATGCCGACGTTGCCGGCGCACTGGTGCAAGTTTTGCAGCGCCGTCGTGGCCGCGGTGACGATGTGGGCCTCCACCTCCAGCCGGTAGCCGTGCATCCCCAGCGGCTGGCGAACCCCGGCGTGGTCGTCGATGGTGTAGTGGCGCGGGATCAGGTGGATGATCTGCCGGTTGTGGGGGATGGGGATGGCCTGGGCCGTCTCCAGGGCGCGGTCGATGTCGGCCGCGGTGACGCCGTTGTCGCTGCTGGAGCGCGGGCCGCCGCCAATGGCTACCATGCCTTTGTTGTTGATGGAGCCGATGTGTTCCCCGGCGATGCTGACCACGGCTTGCGAGAGCCGATAGCCGGACGTTTCCTCGGCCGCCTCCACCGCGCGCGCGAGGGCCACCGCCGCCGACGGCACGTCGACGATCATCCCTTTGCGCATGCCGCTCGACGGCTGGACGCCCAGGCCTATGATCTGGAGCTCGCGGTTGCGCACCGCGCCCACCAGGGCACAAATCTTGGTTGTGCCGATGTCGATTCCGAAAACAATGTCCTCCATGGACCCCTTCCTTAAGCAGTAGTCAGTGAACAGTAGGCAGTATTCAGTAAGTCAGTGGTTGGATTAGGGCAGGGCGCGGTAGTAGGGCTTATGCTGATTGCTGACGCTGATGTATTCGGGGCGGACGCCGCGCTCCATCAGTTGGGCGACCACTGTCTCATAGACCACGAGCTTCTGGTGCATATCCTGGCCGGTGCCGAAGTAGGCGCGCCAGCCACGGCCGTCCTGATAGCTGAGGCCACCCGACGGTCGGTAGTAGAGCTTGTCGATGTTAGGTCGCAAGGCCCGCAGCTGTAGCGCCCCGGCCAGCACGTCGCGCGGGACAAACGCCACCTGCGCATCGACCCCGTCCGCTGCCTGCTCCTCGTCGGCCGCCGCCTGCTCCTCGTCGGCCGTCTTGTCGCTCGTCACTTCCTCTTCTTCACTCGTCACTCGTAACTCGTCACTCGTCACTACTGCGCTGTCGCTCGTTACTTCCGAGACGATATTGAGTAGTCCCACTGTCTGTGCCCGCGCCGGCGCCAGTCCGCCGTCCTCATCGATCCAGTACGCCTCGTCCCCTTCCTGCCACGTGGCCAGCGGCGGCTTCTCGCGCAGGATGATGCTGACGTCGTTGGGCCAGTGCAGCGTGACGCTGGCGGTGATGACGCCGCCCATCTGGCCCAGGTGGTCGGCCGCTTCCTGCGGGTCGGCGGCAAAGATGTGGCGGCCGGCCAGCCCGCTCTCGGCCACGACGTGGTTGATGTCTAGCGACGTGGCCCCCTCGACGGGGATGTAGTTCAGGTAGAAGCGGTCGTCGCCACCGATCATGAACAGGGCGTAGGCGCAGACGCCCAGCACGGCCAGACTGATCCAGCGCGTATTCAGCACAAAGCCCATGACCCCGGCAATGGGGCGGCGGATGCGCTGCTGGCTGTTGCGTCGCTTGCGCTTGGCGGCCGTCTTGCGCGCCGAGCGCGCTTCGGGTGTAGACAGGTCGGGCAGCGGCGCGGCCGTCGCCGCCTGGACACGGCGCATACGCGGTTGCTTGCGCAGGCGCTGCTTGGGTTGCTCTTTAGGCTGTTTCATGCCGTCGCTCCTTCGGCCGCCGGGCCAGAGGATTCGCTGTCGGTCGTCGCCGGAGTGCGATTCTGGAGAATCGCGTTGCGGTCAGTCAGGGCCGTCGGGTCAATGGACGTTGTCAGACCAGACTTCTCGCCGTGGCGCTCCAGCGCCAGCGCCACCAGCCGGTCGAGCAATTCGCCATAGCTCAGCCCGCTGGCCGCCCACAGCTTCGGGTACATGGAGATGCTGGTGAAGCCGGGAATGGTATTGATCTCGTTCAGATAGATGTCGCCGCTCTGGTCGTCGAGCAGCAGATCGACGCGCCCCAGCCCGGCGCAGTCGATGGCCTGATAGGCGCGGACGGCCAGGGCGCGGATGGCCTCGGCCAGCTCCGGCGCCAGGGGAGCGGGGACGATCAGCTCCGACTCTTCCTCGGAGCCGGGCGGCAGCAAATACTTGGCCACGTAGTCATAGAACTCGCGCCGCGGCCGAACCTCGCCGACGACGCTGGCCTGCGGCTCGTCGTTGCCCAGCACGGCCACTTCCAGCTCGCGGGCGCGGTCGATGCCCTGCTCGACGATGATGCGCCGGTCGAAGCGCGCCGCCTCGGCCAGCCCGGCGCGCAAGTCGGCCCGGTCGCGACACTTGCTGATGCCAACGCTGGAGCCGAGGTTGGCCGGCTTGGTGAAGACGGGGTAGGGCAGGGCGGCTTCGACGGCGTCGAGCACGGCTTCGGGGTTGCGTCGCCACTGCTCGCCGCTGAACAGCCGCCAGGGCAGCACCGGCACACCGTTGGCGGCCATGACGTGCTTGAAGATCGCCTTGTCCATGCCCACCGCCGAGCCGACAACGCCCGCGCCGACGTAGGGCAGCCCGGCCAGTTCCAGCAACCCTTGCACCGTGCCGTCCTCGCCGAAGGGGCCGTGGAGCACCGGGAAGAGTACGTCCAGCTCGGCGATGACCGACAGGCTGGGCGTGTCTTCGCCCGCGTCGCGGGCCAGCAGCGCCGCGGCCGTCTCGTCGGTCGCCGGTTCGGGCAGCAGCGTCGCCGGGCGGGCGGCGGCCCCCTCGCTCAGCGCGGCCATGGCGTCGCCGGCCAGCCAGCGGCCGTCCTTGGTGATGCCGATGGGCACGACCTCGTAGCGGTCGGGGTCGAGCGCGGCCATCACCGAGCGCGCCGAGCGCAGCGAGACTTCATGCTCGCCGGAACGGCCGCCGAAGAGGACGCCAATGCGGAGTTTCTTCATTCCTAATTCGTAACTCACTCGAACGCCCAATCCCCAACCAGTTCTACTTCCAGTTCCATCTCAATGCCGAACTGCTCGCGGACGCTGTTCCACGCTTCGGCAATGAGGCTGCGGATGTCTTCGGCCGTCGCCTCGCCGTCGTTGATGAAGAAGTTGGCGTGCTTCTCAGAGATGACCGCGTCACCGACGCGGAACCCTTTCAGCCCGGCGGTGTCGATCAAATAGCCGGCGTAGAAGTTCTCCGGGTTCTTGAACATGGAGCCGGTGCTGGCCCCGCCGGGCTGGCGTTCCTTGCGGTGGGCCGTGAAGCCGTCGGCGCGGGCGGTCAACACGTCGACCGGCTCCGGTGCCAGGCGCAACCCGGCCGACAGGACAAAGCGCCGCCCCCGACCCGGGGCTGTGTCCGGCTTCACGACCCTGGGCGGGAAGCCGCAGGCACTCCCCTCCGGGTCGCAAACACCACCCCCGGAACTGGGGTACAAAGACGTGGCGCGCGG
>CALLZA010000512.1 GCA_937858165.1 uncultured Ardenticatenia bacterium | reverse complement strand
TATGTGCACATATCGCTCTGTATACACTCATACTGTCAATTTGAGCTGTGATTCTCTCGTCGTTCATGCTATTGTGGCATACTGCAGGTGCGAGTGGGGCGTCATGCGTTTTTTTTGTCAAGCAGAAGACGGCATACGAGAGCTAGTACGGTCTCGTGGGCTCGGAGATGTGTATAAGAGACAGGTGCTGTTCGATTCAACCGTGGTGGACGTGACCGACCAGTTGGCCGATCCGGTGGAGCTTCTGTTTGGCGTGCGGCTGGGGGGCGGCACCAACATCGACCGGGCGCTGAGCTACGCCCGCGGGGCCATTGCCCGACCGCGCGACACCGTGGTCGTGCTCATCACCGATCTGTTCGAGGGCGGCAGCCGGGAAGGGGTGGTGCGGCAGGTAGGGGAACTGATAGCTGACGGCGTGGCGGTACTCGTCCTGCTGGCGCTCAACGACCAGGGCGCGCCGCGCTATGAGGCCACCCTGGCGCAGCAACTGGCCGATCTGGGCGCGCCGGCAGTGGCCTGTACGCCGGAGTCGTTTGCGGAGGTGTTGGGGGAGGCGTTGCGAGGGCGAAGATAAGCAGGGGAGCAAGGGAACGGGGGAGCAGGGGAGAACATACCCCTAGGAGCCTGCTCGAAAATCGAGCTTGATTGTCTGGTTTGGTCGCCTACTGACTCTATCCCCAGGTCTCTTCAAGCGTGTTCTCAGACGGAGAGGGGCGAATTATTTAGCGGCGACGGTTGACAGAGGCGACAATCCTCCTTTATACTTCTGCGGAATGTTGCGGCGTTACTGGAACAAACTACACTCGTTTTAAAGCGCAGTCGTAGGCAATCGGTCTTATAGAGAGCATGTCGAGCATGCTCTCTTCTATTTTGCTGGCCAGGCCGCGACTGGGCCAAGCCTTGGGTGACTCTCAACACAGGAGGATTGCATGAGCGCGTCAAAGTCGTTTCTCTCAGACCCCCGCTATGGGTACGATGTGGTTGTGGCCGTCACCCAGGACAGCATCAATGCCACTATGAAGCAGTTCCTCAACAAACTTGAGGAACCAGTGGTAACCGTGTGCATCGTAGCGGATGAGAACGCGCGCCCGGCGCTGATGGACTTTGCCAGGCTGCTGGAGGAAACGGGCGGTGTTGATCCATTCGCCATTCCCGCGGGGGCCGACCCCCAGACGACGCCGGAAATGGAGAGGCTACAGCACGCGCGATTCATGGCCGGCTTCCGGGCGCGGCTGGGTTTGCCGCCGGGAGTTCCACCCTATAAGCTTCCCCATCTCGTGGAGTTAGGCAGCGATACCGCGGCCGTCACCTTCAACATGCTGTGTTCCGAGTTCGACATCGTGCAGTTCATTCCGGCCGGCGGCTATAGCCCGGCAACCTGGCTGCACCTGACGCAGCCGGCGGGCACGCCGTGGATCATTCGCTCGAAAGTTGATCTGCGCCTGTCGGAGGTGGACGACAACGCCTATCACACCCTGCCGGAGGACGTGAAGGGCAGGATCAAGAACCTGGATGCCGACGCCTTCAGCGTCCAGCAACTGCTGTTCGACCTGACTAACGCGCGTCTGGCCGCGGGCCGCCCAGAAATCGAGGGCGTCACGCCCGGATCAGACCTTGAACTCATCCTGGACAGGTATTTCCTCGGCGTGTACTTTGACCAATTGCAAAAGGGTGGGCAGCCTGTTCTCGGGACGGCGATCACCCACCGGGCCGACGCCCAGCTTCCTTCCTCATTCGCCCTAACTGACCTGAACTTCCACGTCAACCCCGTGGCCGGCGATGACGGCCGGCCGCTGCCGCAGCCCACGCTTGAACAACAAGGCCTGGCGACGCTGAACTATCTGTGCGCGATTAACCACCGGGCTTTGCCGCCGGCCGTCGCCTTCAGTTGGAACTGGGTCGATCCCCAGGAGAAGAGCGATTTCCACGGCGTGGCGGTCACGAACAAGACGGCCTTCGTTGACCGCCTCCGGCTGGCTCTGGACGACCACGCTCGGCACAACTGCGTCCAACCCAGCGTCAGAGTGACGCTTGAGAATTTCTACACCACTGTGAAGTACCGACTTGAGGTATCGTCGTACCAGGAGCCGGTTGTCGTCGCCCCGACGACCGGCTCTGTTGTGCTTCAATACGACTACCAGAGCGAGAGAGCCTATGACGAGGCGGGGGTGAGCGCCATAGGTGGTAGTCTGGAGATGAAGTCGAGCTATCACATGGACGCTACCCTTGCCGGCGACACCATCACCATTACCCAGCACCTGCTGGTTTACCTGTCTGCCAACAACGGGGCTATCTCGGGAGACGGAAACGTCGTTGACCGGACAATGACCGACACGTACACGCTGGGTATCACCGACCAAGGGGAGCTGACCACGACGACTGTCTCGCAGTCGACCGACAACTCCCAGAACCCGGACACAGGTTGGCTCGATTTCCTTGGCGGTTTCCTTCACGATGTCCTGGACAGGCTGGACGAGTCAGTACGCAACTTTGTCTCCCCTTCGTTCCATCCGGTGCCCATGAACGCGGTGCAGGACTACGTGTTTCCGGGGGGCAAGACGTTCGCGTTCAAAGCCGTCGGCTTCTCGGACAACCAGGACCTGGTGGCCCACATCACCTATGCGGACCCCGTTTGACCGTCAGTAACCGGAAGCGTTGCGAACCCCATTGCCGTTGCCCGTCAGGAGGACATTCATGAGCGCGCAAACCATCACGTACTCGGCCGAACTGATGCAGAACTACCTGCAAGCCGAGATCATGCAACCCGAAGCCGGTTTCCAGGCCATACAGACAAAGGGTGGCAACGCGTTGCTGCTCTCCCTGGGCACGGACAACTCACTCTACGTAACCGCCGAAAGTCCCGGACTGCGCACGGGCTGGGCGCGCTCTAACTTGAGCGCGGCCCAGGCGGCCGCGTCCTTCGGCGGCGAATCCGGCGCGGTCTGCAAGGATTTTACCGTGGCGCAGCAGCCGGACGGTTCCATCCACCTGGCGATGGTGCTCGCCGTCGCCGAGCAGAACGACCGCCTGTTCCTGAGCCTGGGCAACTCCGACGCCGACACGTCCTGGATCGACAGCCCGAACTGGCGCGAGTATCCCTACGACGATCCTGACCATCCGCGGTCGAAGGTACAGATTGCTGATGTGTTTATCAGCGAGGCGTCCGACGGGGAGTACATCGTCGTGGACGTGATTCGGGACCCCGACAGCGCGGAGAAGCTCATCTTCCGCTACTACATCGACACGAGCCGGGAGAACGGCTACGCCTGGCGCGCCCATGACGTGGCGGTCGACATCGAGGCCGGCCGGTACCGGAGTTGCCTGGGCAGGAAGAGCCGGCAGGGTTCCTACGCGGTGGACGGCATCTACACCAGCGGGCAGGTAAACGGCCGCGCGCAGTTGATCTATGCCCCGCTGTTCAACGTGTTCGACCCCAGCCTGCCTCCTAACCCCGACCGGCTGCGCTTGCCGGACGACAGCCTCGTGCCCGACGCCCTAGCCGCCTGTCGCCAGGCGGCCGATAACACGTCGGCCCTCTACGTGGCGGCCGGCGACGGTCTCTACTACTTCGCCAGCGACAACCAGGAGGACGGCGCGACGGCCGAACTTCTGACGCGGAACGCGCTGTTCACCGGCGTGCGCAGCCTCTTCGCCTTCGAGACGGGTGACGGCAGCGTGATGGTCTGGGGACTGAACGCCGACGATCAGATCTTCTATACGACCTGCCCATCCGATCAACTTACGACGCCCGCCGCGTGGAGCTATCCCGTGCCCATCATGGGTGGCGTGGAACAGGTCTCGCCCTACGTCAACCGGGCCTACAGCGCCAACTCCTTCTTTGCCCATGCTGGCGAGAACCGTTTGATCAAGGCGGTCAAATCGCCCGATTCGACGCTGTGGAACCGGCGCGAGATCGCCTTGCCGCCGCCGACCACCACCACGGCGGCGTTGCGTTTCAACTCGTACACCACCCACATTCAGGTCCTTGACGCGAATAACCAGCCGGTGGGCAACGCGCCGGTGAGTCTCAGCGCCAGCAACGTCATCACCGTCTATATCAACCATCTCTATTACGTCCTCAGTCCGGCCCCGATCCACGTCAACACCGACGCGTTGGGCGCGCTCACCATTGTGGAGGGCGTGCATACCCTGGCCGGAAGCGTGCTAACCGTCAGCAGCGGCGAGGCGCAGGTGACGATCAATCCGATGGACGCGGCGTTTCAGAAGGCTGCCAGCCTCGACTCGCCGGACGCTCTGCGCGGGGCCACGGTCCCTGGCACGGGCAAGCCGCTGATGCCCGATAGTACCCACGATGAAGATCTCCATCGCGCCGCACAAGGGATCGGTATGCTGGCTCAAGCCTACGCGACGCTCGACGCCAGCGCCTCGCACACGGCCGCGGCGGCGCTGACCTTCCCGGGGAAGCTCGTGGATGCCGGCGATCTCTTCTCCTGGCTGGGACAGACGATCGAAACGGAGTTCGGAGAGGTCACCCACTCGCTGGAGTTGATGGCCGATGGCGTCTGGCACTTCGTCACTGCCATTGCCGGAGAAGTGTATCACGCCGCGCTCGACACCGTGGAGAAGGTGGTGAGCGCGGCCCAGTGGCTCTTCAACGTTATCAAGGTCGCCATCGAAGACCTGATCGACTACCTGAAGTACCTGTTTGACTTTGACGATATGCAGCGCAGCCAGCGAGTGATCAAGAATATCATCAAGGTGTATCTCAATCATCAGGCGGACCAGATCGAGGTCTTCAAGGGGGAACTGGACCGGAACATCGAATCATTGCGCGAGACCATTCGCGAATGGGCCGGTCTGGACTGGTCCCAACTTGGCGACGAGGCCAACGCGCCGGCGGGCAGCAAATCCACCCAGCCAGCCCCAAGCGCCCCAGGCTCCTTACTGAGCCACCACTTTCAGGGCAACGTCCATAGCGCCTCGACCGCCGCTTCCGCCGCGGCAACTCCAACCCCGCCTGATGCCAACCCGATCAACGTCCTGATCCAGGCGGCCGAGCGCGAGGCCGATATCATCGGCGATACCTTCGATCAATTGCACGATCTCGCCACGGAGTTTGCAACACTGCCGCTTGATCAGGTGCTCAAGAAGCTGGTCGCCATTCTGGCGGATGCCGTACTGGGTAGCGCCGAAACGATCATGGATGCGCTGCTCGACGTCCTGTATGACCTGGCCAAGGCGGCTATTGACGGCCTGGACACGCCGATCCACATCCCGGTCATCTCCGACATCCTGAGTGGCTTTGGCGTCCCAGAATTCTCGATGCTCGACATTGCCTGCTGGGTCGTAGCCGTTCCTGCGACCATCATCTACAAGCTAACACTGGACGAAGCGCCGTTTCCGGACAATGAGGAGACCGACTTCTTCATCCACGTTCAGGACTACCAGGCGCTGGTTGATCGGCTGCGCCAGCCGTCTGCCGCCGGAATGCCCACGCGGAGCGGCGGCTTATCTATTGACCTTGGGTTGGGCGATCGCAGCGCGTTGGCGACGCGGAGCGCTGATTTCTCCCTTGACCTGGGGTCGGGCGACAGCGGCGCACCGCCAACGCGGAGCGCCGGCTTTTCCATTGACCTGCTGGCAGGTGATAGCGCCCCCGTGGAACCGCCCGCTCCGGTGGAGCCGGCAAGCATGACGTACGCTACGCGATCCGCTGCGTCCCCATCAGACAAAGACGAGCCAAAGATGCCGGGCACGGGCGCTCGCGTCGTATTCATTATCCTGCAAATGGCCTCCAGCTTCGCTACTTTCGCGGCCGCGGGCCTCTACTTCTTCGAGGCGCAGACGCCCGAAGTCGCTGCCAAGAGCGGCTCCGCGCCAGGGGTGCGCCAGGGCGCGCCGGTGGCCGCGGGCGCCAAAGCGGCGCCGGCGCCTATGTCGACGCCGCTCAAGACAGCGGCCGTCCTCTTCAGCCTGACCGCTTCCATCACCAAGGACGTCGGCAATAACTGGGTCGCGTCTTACGCTTCGGTGCAAAGCAAGGGGTTCAACATCTTTAGCTACGTGGTCATGGGAATCACCCTCCTCGCCAAGATCGGATTCGAAGCGCCGGGCCTGGCGAACGCGACCGGGCCGGCCAAGACCATAGGGAAGCTCCAGGTAACGGGTTTTCGCAGCATAGGCGCTATCGTGGACGCGGTTCTGGTCATCCCCAGTCTGGTGATTTCTATCTATCACGTGGTCGAAGTGCTGGTGGATACCATCGGCGGAGACCCTCACCAGGCTGAGGGGGACAACGTTGCATTCGGCAAGGTTCTGGCCATTGCCACGCTGGACGAACTGGCCAACCTCTGTCTCTTATACACATCTCCGAGCCCACGAGACCGTACTAGATCTCGTATGCCGTCTTCTGCTTGAAAAAAAAAAAAAATACAAAACAAAACAACACAATATCTACAAATCAGTACCGATACAATGTATACGACCACAGAACAAATGAATAGTACAATCGTGTACACACAATAATGTGTAAGCAGTATGTATATTGATCCAAGAAACAACGGTGTGGACGAA
>CALLZA010000511.1 GCA_937858165.1 uncultured Ardenticatenia bacterium | reverse complement strand
TTTTTTACTGTGTGTTTGTACTGCTTTGCGTGGGCTTTTTTATTATTTCTACTCTATGTTTTTTAATTTTTTTTTTAAATTTCTACTTTTTTTTTTTTTTTAATGATACGGCGACCACCGAGATCTACACTAGATCGCTCGTCGGCAGCGTCAGATGTGTATAAGAGACAGCGCCTGGACGGTTCGGCCGCCCATCCACACGGCGATACGCAATTCGTCGCCATTCCCATCCACGACCGGGTGAATAGGCACGTTGGTCAGATCGGTCGGCTCGTAGATCGCCTCCTGCCAGCCGTGCGACGGCAGGCGCTGGCGGAAGTAGCCCTGGGGATAGAAGAAGCCGACGCCGACGAAGGGCAGCCCCAAATCGCTGGCCTCCTTGGCGTGGTCGCCGGCCAGAATACCCAGGCCACCGGAGTAGATGGGCAGCGAGCTGTGCAGACCGAACTCGAAGGAGAAGTAGGCGATGGTCTTCTGCGTCAGGTGCGGATAGGTGCGGTGGAACCAGCTATGGCCGTTGGCCATGGCCCGGTCGAAGTCGATCATCACCTTGTTGAAGCGTCGCAGGAAGGCGGCATCGTCGGCGCGGGCGGCCAGTGTCGCGTCGCTGACCAGACGCAACACTTTGACCGGGTTGTGCTGGGTGCGCCGCCAGAGCGGGAAGTCGAGCCGGCGGAAGATGTCGCGCGCGTCGGCGTTCCAACTCCACCATAGATTGAAAGCGAGTTCGGGCAGGCGACGGAGCTTGGCGGGCATGCGTTCGATGATGTCGTTCATAGGTCTCCACATGCGGTTGGGGCTGAGGTGGTGGGAATCGTGTGAGGTTAGCTAGCGCGTACTTCGTTGAAGGATCAACAATGATTCGCCGCGGATTATAACAGTCGCAGGGGGGAGCGCACGTGAAAAATCCCCTATTTATGGGACAAAACAGGCCGACGAGCGCCTGGCGCGGTCGCCCGGCGGGGCGACCGCCGCGGCACAGCCGGCGCACGAGCCGCAAGAGGAGTTACTTACAGGCCGCTCAGATGAACCGGCAACTCCATCGGCCGCGCCTCCTCAGCCCGGCGCAAGACCAGGTCAGCGATCTCGGCGCACGCCCAGTTGAACTGCTCCGGCGTCATCATGTCCCGCCCAATGAGCGGCGACGGGTTCGTGGCGTTGATGAGGTAAACGTCGTCGCCGTCGAGCACGAACTCCGACATATTGATGTCGTAGCCGTAGACGCGGCTGAGCATACAGGACATCTCGGTCATCCGTTGCGTGAAGGCTTCCGACAGATGGCGATCGGCCTGCAGATAGTGCGCTTCCTCGAACGAATAGGGCATGAGCAGCGTCCGCTCGCCGCCGATGACCAGGCAGTGGTAGTGGTGGTCGGATGCAATCACCTGTTGCAGGATCATCGTCCGCGTGCCGCTTTCGTCGTAGCGCTGGATAAGCTCCTCGACGTTATTGACGCGATGGGCGAAGCGACGGCCGCCGCTGCGCACGTCCTTGAAGATGGCTGGGCTGCCGATGTAGTCGATGATCGCCTGCCAGTCCATCGGGTATTTCAGGTTGCGGAAGCTATCGGGCACGGTATCGGCGGCGATGTCCTTGTTGGGCAAGACCATTGTGCGCGGCGTCTTGACGCCCAGCTTGCGCAGCACGGCGGCGGCCAGGAACTTGGTGTCGTTGGCCCAGACGAAGGGATCGTTGATGACGTAGCAGCCGTTGACCGCGGCGAACTTGACGTAGGTGCGATAGTAGGGGATCTCGTGCGACATGCGGTCGATGATCACGTCATAATCAACCGTGTCCTCGAGGAACGTGCCCCCCAGCTTGACCAGTTCAGCCTGCGCGCTGCCGCTTTCGTTGATCAGGCGCATCACTTCATCGGGCATCTCCCGCTCGCGCCCAATGATCAAACCGATTAGCTTGACTCCGTCTCGGCTCATGGTCCTCTCCCGTCGCTGCCATGAAAATGTCGTCTGGCTACCCGCGGGCGGCCGACCAGTGAACCAGCCGCTGCGCGTCCTGGCTCATCCTAACTGGCTACCGCTGCCGTTCTACGTGAACCAACTATAGCGAATTCAACGCCGATGCCCAAATGTAGGACGATTCTCCAGAAGTCGCGCCTCTCCTCTCACGAGTCCCAGACGCGATCCTGGAAAAGCGCGCTACGCTACGACTCGGCCAGCAGGCTCTCAATGGCCCCCTGGAACACACTAAAGGACTGTGCCCCGGAGATGAAGTTGCCGTTCAAGAAGAAGGCCGGCGTGCCGTTGATGCCCAGGCTGATGCCCTGCTCCAGGTCAGCCTGCACAGCGGCGGTGTACTGCCCGCTCGACAGGCATTGGGCGAAGCTCGCCCCGTCCAACCCCAGCTCCCCGGCAAAGCCGACAAACACCTCGCCCGCGTCGGCGCGACCGCTCCATTCGCCCTGGCGGTCGAATAGGGCGTGGTGCATCTCCAGATAGGCGTCCTGGTCACCGGCACAGCGGGCTGCCTCGGCCGCCAACGGCGCTTGCGGATGGATGCTCGTCAGCGGGAAGTCCATGAACACGTAGCGTACCTTGCCGGTGTCGATGTAGTCGGCCCTGATCTGCGGGAAGGTCTCGACGAAGTGGCGGCTACAGTAGGGGCATTGGAAGTCGGTAAACTCGACCATCACCACCGGCGCGTCGGCCGCGCCAATGCTGAACGCGCCGGTCGTATCCACCTCTGTCTCTTATACACATCTCCGAGCCCACGAGACCGTACTAGATCTCGTATGCCGTCTTCTGCTTGAAAAAAAAAAACATAATAAAAAAAAAAAAAAAACATATAAAAAAAAATAAAACATACTACAGGATAAATAATCACTAAGCGACAACTAAGAGCACACAAATGACAGGAACTTCAGACCCATAAACACTACTACAAAGACACCGCATCACATAGTAGCATAGAACAAAACATGACATGCAGATAGACAGTGACGAG
>CALLZA010000510.1 GCA_937858165.1 uncultured Ardenticatenia bacterium | reverse complement strand
TTGTTTCTCACTTCTGATACTGTCGATAGGTCAACTGGTCTGGCTGTGCAGTAGCATTGTACTGGATGTCTTGCATGTTGTCTTGTATATTTACTCTATGATGTTGTCTTGGTTTTTGTTTAGTAGTTTGTCTGTGGGTTTAAATGTTGTTTTGTGTTTTGTTGTTTTTTTTTTTCAAGCAGAAGACGGCATACGAGATCTAGTACGGTCTCGTGGGCTCGGAGATGTGTATAAGAGACAGGGGCCGGAAAGCGGCGCGTTCAACTGGGCCTTCTTCGCCGACGCGCCCAACGCCCTGGCCGAGCTGTCGCCATCCGACGCGCCGCTGGCGTCCATCCTGAAGGTCATCGACCTGGCCGCGCTGCCCGGCGACCGGCGACTGCAAGTCCTAATGAACGGCCAACGCGACGAGGCGGTCGGCTATCTGACGTAATATGAGGAAGCAACCACGGATTACCCAGATTATTCAGCAACAAATCAGGCATTTGATATGACTGAACTGTCTATTCGCACCGCGACGCCGACGATCGGCATCTACGTCCGGCTGGCCCAGTTTCCCATCCTGGCCGACCGGGTGCGCGACCGCATGCGCCAGGAGATTTTCCAACAGGGCATCGTGTCCCCAGAGGAGTTCGAGCGCCAGGTGCGCGAATCGGCGCTGCTCTCGCAGCGGCGCGAGGGGCTGGGCGACCCGTACTTTGAAGAGAACGCCGAGGCGTGGCAGTTGCGGCTGGAGCGCGTCCGTGATACCCACACCGACGTACTCTTCGCCAATCACCTCGGGATCGCCCGCCTCGAACAGTTGCTCGACGAAGTGCTCAGCAGCCGCCCGGCCCCGCCCGACATGCAGCCCATCTCCTTCAACCCGGAGATCGCCCCCTGGGAGATGCTCTTCAAGCAGGGCGAGATTTACGAACGCATGTCGCCGGCGGAGTTAGCGCTCTACAACCATCATCTGGAGGAGATCAAGGTCGTGCTCATCAAGCGGCTGATGAGCGACCAGTTGCCATTCATCGGCGTGGCCAAGGGTGTGCTGACCATCGCCGACCTGCGGCGCATTCACCAGAACCGCATCGGCACGGGCAAGATCGGCGGCAAGGCGGCAGGCATGTATCTGGCCTGGCGCAGCCTGCAACCGCTCGACGAGGCGTTGGTCACCAACCCGCTCCGCCGCGCCGCTATCCACGTGCCCGACTCGGTGTTCATCGGCACCGATGTCATCTACGAGTTCTTCCTGATGAACCGGCTGGAACACTACATGAACCAGAAGTACCGGCCGGTGCCGGAGATTCGGGCCGACTATCCGCGTATCGTCGCGGCGTTTCTGGACACTGAGTTGCCGGACTATCTGGTGTCGGAAGTGCGCGAGGTCGTTCGCTCCTTCGGCGATAGCCCGATCATCGTCCGTTCTTCCAGTCTGCTGGAAGATAACTTTGGCTTCGCCTTCGCCGGCAAGTATGACAGCTTCTACTGCGGCAACCAGGGCACGCCGGAAGAGAACCTGGCCGCCGTGCTCGACGCCATCCGCCGCGTCTACGCCAGCTCGCTCAACCCCGATGCCCTGCTCTATCGGCGCAAACACAGCCTGATCGATTACGACGAGCGCATGGCCATTTTGCTGTCTCTTATACACATCTGACGCTGCCGACGAGCGATCTAGTGTAGATCTCGGTGGTCGCCGTATCATTAAAAAAAAAAATAGACAGTATAACAACGAGGCTACACACTAATACAAAGAAATCAAATAAAACGAAGAGATAGAGGA
>CALLZA010000509.1 GCA_937858165.1 uncultured Ardenticatenia bacterium | reverse complement strand
TTCTGAGTGTTGCATATGCTCTGTGTTGAGTGGTACGCTGATACGATGAGTTGTTTAGTTTTTTTTTTTTTTTTTCAAGCAGAAGACGGCATACGAGATCTAGTACGGTCTCGTGGGCTCGGAGATGTGTATAAGAGACAGAGTTACAGCTTACCGAAGAGCCGCCCGACGCCTGGCCCATCGAAGACGAGCAGCTAGCCGCGCCCTGGCTAACCGAGCCAGAGGACGTTGCGGAGACGAAGGTGGAAATATCGGTAGGCGCGGCTGAAGAGGACGAGAGCGAGCCGGAAGCGGCTATCGCTGAACTGGACGCGCTTGAACGGGAAGCCACCGGGTCACCCCCGACGACGGACGCCCTGGAACCGGATGCAACGCTCTCGGTGGCAGATGCGCCCTGGCTGGAAGCAAGCGTGGATGAAGCACCCGACGAGTGGCGCGAACCGGAAGCCAAGGGGAGTGACGCCGTGGCAGAGTTCGTGCCGGTTGCGGCGACCGCCACGGTGTTGGCGGCCGAGGGCGTGGCGGCCAACGGCAACGTGGCCGCGACGCTGGAAGAGACATTGCGCGCGCTGGACGCGCTGGCGTTGCCACCGGAGCGCTCGCTGACCGAGTTCAACGCTTCGCTGCCGCCGGCCCCCGCCCGGCGCGATCTGCCTGCAGCGGTCGAATGGCTGGAACTGGCCCTGGGTATTTCGGTGCCGACCGCACCGCCCGTCCCCCAGTGGAGCGACGACGAGCTAATCACTCAGATGCCCGACGACCCCGACGCCGTGCTCGCCTGGCTGGAGCAGTTGGCCGAGGAAGACACCGTCGGCTCATCGCCGCAGCTCTCGCCCACGCCTGAGACGGTAGCAGACGCCGACCATCTACCCAAGATCGACGCTTCGCTCGACCGGATGGCCGATGCGGCCGATCCGCTCATCGACGAACTGTCGGCGGCCGACCTGGAGAACATGCCCGATGATCCAGATGCGGTGATGGCCTGGCTGGAAGGGCTGGCCGGTGGTCGTGGCGAGGCGGCAGCGGCGCCACCGGTCGCGCCGGCGCAGCCAGAACGAGTGGTGCCGCCCGCGCCCGATCAGGCGCCACCGCCCACTGGATCCCGTTCGCGGCGGCGGCGCGGGCGTAAGTCGCCGCCCGTCGTCGCGGCCGAAGAGCTAGCCGCCGTTGAGCCACAGGTTGAAGCGGCCGATGTGGCCGCGTGGGAGCCGATCGACGAGGTAACCGCGCCCGACGTTACCCCAGCGCCAGTGACGGCGGACGCGCCGCTGCTGGGGGCGGCCAATGAGTCCACGTGGGAAGCCGCAACCGAAGTACCCGCGCTTGACGTTACCACGGCAACAGCAATGCCGGACGCGCCGGTCGAAGCAGTCAACGCGCCGGCGTGGGAAGAGGCAGACGAAGTGGCCGCGGCCCACCTGACAGTCGAAGGTGAGGAGTCTGTCGCCGAGGCGCTGCCCGAAGTGGCGGGCGAAGCGCCGACCGTCGAGGCCGAGGGGGACGCAGCCGCGCTCACGTGGGTCGAGGAGATGTTGGCCGCGCCGGAAGCGACCATCGAACCACCGGTCGAGCCGGCCACGCCCCTGCCCCTGCCCGCCCAACCACGCCGCCGCGGGCGCAAGCCCAAGACCGCCCCGACGTCGGTTGGCACGGATGATGAACCCACTGCGGCGGATGCGGTGATAGAACCGGCAAGCGACGCGGCGGCCGAAACCCGGCCGCAACCGCCGACAGAGAGCGAACAGGCCCCGCCACCGGCAAAACCGGCGTCGTGGGTCGATTTACTGAAACCCCTGAAGTAATCGGAGTAGACATTCAATGGAGCAAACACTTGTTCTCGTGAAGCCCGATGGTGTGCAGCGCGGGCTGATCGGGGAGATTATCACCCGGCTGGAACGGCGCGGGTTGAAGCTGAACGGCCTGAAGTTCATGCAGATGACGCGCGAGTTGGCCGGAACCCACTATGAGGCCCACAAAGAGAGACCGTTCTATAACGGGCTGGTGGAGTACATCACGTCGGGGCCTATCGTTGCGATGGTTTGGGAAGGCAAGGACGCCATCGCCATCGTGCGCAAGACGATGGGCGCGACGAACGCCGGCGCAGCCGAGCCGGGCACGATCCGCGGCGACCTGGCCGTAGAGATCGGCCGTAATCTCGTCCACGGCTCAGACGGGCCGGAGAGCGCGGCCCGCGAAGTGGGCCTCTTCTTTGGCGAGGGCGGGCTGGTCAGTTGGGAGCGCGCGACGGATCGCTGGATTCGCGAGTAGGATGCGATAACCCGCACATGCGGAGTGCGCATCTGAGGATGCGCACTCCGCGAAGCGAAAAGCCGCGCTACTGCATCCGCACGACCACACGCCCGGCATGCCAGAGTGATTCGAGATCGTAGTAATCGCGCTTCTCTGGCGAGAAGAGGTGGATGACCACGTCACCGAAGTCGACCAGCACCCAACCGTCACCCGGTTGGCCTTCGACGCCCCTCGGCATGCGGCCGCCTAGCCTCTTGGCGCTCTCCAGCGCCTGTCTCTTATACACATCTGACGCTGCCGACGAGCGATCTAGTGTAGATCTCGGTGGTCGCCGTATCATTAAAAAAAAAAAAAAAAAACATAAACGAGTCGCTAGATACACTAACGAGAAAATACAACACCACACTGTTGTCTAACAATAAGAAACACAAGCTCGAGTCAACTGTCACAAATCAGACACAAACAAAAGCTCGGCATATACGACCAATAAGA
>CALLZA010000508.1 GCA_937858165.1 uncultured Ardenticatenia bacterium | reverse complement strand
TACTATAGTCATCTGATAGACTTCTTGTGCTTATTGTGCTATGTGTCAGTGTGTGATTTAATATCATATACAGTTGTGTATAGTAGGAGTGTTTGATCATGTATGTTGTGTTTTTTTTTTTTTTTTCAAGCAGAAGACGGCATACGAGATCTAGTACGGTCTCGTGGGCTCGGAGATGTGTATAAGAGACAGACGATCACCAACAGCGTCATCTCATACAACGCCACCGTCGGCAACTCGGCTGATTATGGTGACGGCGGGGGCATCGCAATTGGTCGTGACGCCGAGGCCACCATTACCGGCAGCACGATCCTCGGCAACCACGCCAGCGGCGGTTACTCGGCCAATGGCGGGGGCATCTTCGTCTGGGGCGAGGTCACAATCGTCAACAGCCTCATCGCCGAGAACGTCAGCCACGGCTCGGAGGACGGCGCGCGGGGCGGCGGCATCGCCGTCATCGGGCGGGCCACTATCAGTGGCAGTACCATCCGCGACAACGTCATCTACAGCTTCTATGAATACAACGGCGGCGAGTGGCCTGGCTATGGCGGCGGCCTGGCCAATGGCGGCGTCACGACGGTGACGAACACGACCATCAGCGGCAACACGGCCGAAGGCCCTGGTGATGGTATCTTCAACCTCCCGTTCGGAGAGTTGACGGTCGTGCAGAGCACAATCACCGGCAACCACGGTAGCGGCATCGGCACCGGTCCAACTGTCTTCACTGAGAACTGCTCGACGACGACACTGCGCGGGACAATCATCTCCGGCAACGGCGCCGAGGAAATCCACTTCGTGCCCACGCCCGACGACTCGTGGGATTGCTTTCCCTACCACGACGCGGTCTTCAATCGCGACTCCTTCAACGTCTTCGGCCACAGCGGCAACGCCGGCCTGGTCGGCCTGACTCCCGGCGCAACCGACATCGTGCCCACCGTCGGCCTGAACGCCATCCTCTCCCCCCTGGCCGACAACGGCGGGCCGACGCAAACCCACGCCCTGCCGGCCAACAGCCCGGCGCTGGACGTGGCCCCCAACGCTTCCTGCACCGCCGCGCCGGTCAACGGCGTCGACCAACGCGGCCAGCCGCGCAACCAGAACGCTAAGGGCGGCGCGACCAACAACGAGTGCGACGCCGGGGCGTATGAGCGCACCGGCAGCGCGGCCCAGATGGGCTTCTATCTGTCCACCACCACCGCCGGCGCGGTCGGTGGCGTGGCCTTCGCCCCCGGCGACATCATCAAGTTCACTCCCGCCGGCGGCTGGGCGATGCACTTCGATGCCTCCGACGTGGGTATCACCAAGAACGTCGCCGCCTTCGAGATCGAAGACAACGGCAACATCCTGCTGTCGCTGGCCGCGCCGCAGAACGTGCCCGGCGCCGGCAATGTCGCCGCGCAGGACGTGCTGCGCTTCACGCCCAGCAGCACCGGCAACACCACCGCCGGCTCGTTCGCCATGGCCCTCGACGGCTCGGCCAACCTGCTGACCACCAGCGGCGAGAAGATCGATGCCCTGGGCCTGACCGCCAACGGCCGCCTGGCCCTCTCCACCGTCGGCGCGGCGGCGGTCAAGCGGCCAGACAACAGCGTGCTGAAGGCGCAGGACGAAGACGCCCTCGGCTTCAACCTTGGCAACGGCAACTGGTCAGAGGTGTTCGACGGCACGGCTGTCCCCGGCCTGAAGGCTACGGACGTAAACGCCCTGTGGATTGATGAGACCACCGGCGACCTGTACATCACTATCGTCGGCAGGATCAACGTTGGTGGCGTGGCCTACGGCCCCCGCGACATCATTAAGCTAACGCCCAGCAGCGCACTCGGCGGCTACACGCTGTCGCCCTTCTGGATGGGCCTGGCCCACGGCTTCCCGACCAATATCGATGGACTGGAGATGATCCCGTAGGGGGGCGACGAGTTACGAGTTGATAGACCTCAGAGGTCTCAGAAGACCTCTGAGGTCTTTTTGTCAGTCGACCGCCTCCAGCGTCACCGCGTCAATAAAGAAGTCCTTCGGACTCAAGTAGATGCTCTTGACGCGCAGCAACACCTCGATCTCGGTCTCCTCGTCTAGCTGGAACTCGACCGTGTGGGTGTACCACTGCCGGTCGCCCATGTCGCGAGCCGTGGCCCAGCCCCCTACCTGCTGCCCATCGAACAGCACCCACACCCCCGACTCGGCGGTGTAGGTGTCCCACGTCGGGTCGTCGGGGTCGAGGTTCTCGTGCCAGTGGAGCTGCACCGGCACGGTCAGCCGATACGCCCCGGCCGGCAGCCGCACCGTTTGGGTGAGCTGGCTGCCGAACGCCGCGCCGCGGTGGAACATCTTGTACACCGCGCTGCCGTCGAGGATGAGCGCCTTGGGGCCGCCCAGTTGTTCGTCCGGCGGCAACTGGTGGCTCAGCTTGTGGATCATCTCGGCCACGCCGGAGACGACGCCCACTTTGGGATCGTCGGGGTGAATGGTGCGCAGATCCCACACCTCTTCGTCTCGCTCCAGCCACGACAGCGTCCAGCCGTTGGGGTTCTGGTTGATCAGGAAACCCTCAACCGGCGGCAGGTCGGTCCAACCGTCCTCGAAGCTGCCGTTGACGATCCAGTTGCCGTCGGGCGGCGGAACGGGCGTCGGCCGGGGCGTGGGCGTCGGTGTGTTGGCCGGCTTCAGGACAATGGGCAAATTGACCCCGCCGGCTCCCTCGATGGCGTGAGCCACGCCGGCTGCCGGGCGAGACGTGCTTCTGGCCAGCCAGCCCAGCACGGCCGCACCCAGCACCACCCAGGCCACGGCCACCAATAGCCACTTGTTGCGCATGACGTTACCTCCTTCCAGTAATGGGTTAGACTGCGCCTTCCTTCCGTTTCATTATAGCCGACATTTCCCGGTGCGTGGCACTTCAGAAAGTGCCACGCACCTTCTGGGTTCGGTGCAGTCCACTTTCTGGAGCGGATTACATCTTCTTCGGCGTCATGGCTGGGCCGTAAGAAGGCGCGGCGCACCGAAGGTGCAGCGAGTTTGTGCGTTCTTCTCCATCTGTGGTTAATATCCCCCCCATGGCCAAAGTCGAAATCATGTCCCCTGTAGACGTTGCCTGGCTCAGCATGGAGGAGCCGACCAATCTGATGATGGTCAACGCCGTCATCACCTTCGATCGGCCGCTGGACATGGCCCGCGTGCGGCAGGTGCTGGAGTACCGCTGGCTGTGCTACGAGCGCTTCCGCCAGCGCGTCGTCCGGCCGCCCGTGCCCCTGCTGCGCCCCTACTGGCAGGACGACCCCCACTTCGACCTGGCCCTCCACCTGCAACACATCGCGCTGCCTGCCCCCGGCGACCGGGCGGCGCTGCAAAACATGGTCAGCGACCTGATGTCTACGCCGCTCGACTTCTCGCGGCCGCCGTGGAAGTTCTACGTCATCGACAACTATGGCGACGGCTGCGCCGTCATGGCCCGCACCCACCACTGCCTGGCCGACGGCATGGCCCTGGTGGCCGTCCTGCTGGCCATGACCGACTTCTACCCCGACGCGCCGCTGACGCCCGGCGCGCCGGTCGAGGGGCTTTCCGGCGACGGTCTGCTCGGCGGCTGGCGGCGCGAAGTGGGCAACACCGTCGGGCTGGCCCGCTCGCTGGCCGGCCGGGCGGTGGGTGGGGCGCGAGCGGTGGTGGGCGACGCCGACCACGCCGTGGCGCTGGGCGAGCAGAGCGCGGGCTATGGCCTGGCCGCCGGTCGCCTGCTGGCCCGCAGCGCCGACCCGCGCACGCGCCTGAAAGGCAAGCTGGGGGTCATGAAGCGCGCCGCCTGGTCAGAGCCGTTTCCGCTCAACGACGTCAAGCTCATCAAGAACGCCCTCGGCGGCACCATCAACGACGTCCTGGTGACGGCCGTGGCCGGCGGGCTGCGGCGCTATCTAGTGGCTGCCGGCGACGACGTGGGCAACGCCAACAACGGCGGGCTGGAGATTCGCGCCGCGCTGCCGGTCAATCTGCGCGACGACGCCGACAACGGCAAGCTGGGCAACAAGTTCGGCCTCGTCTTCCTGACGCTGCCCATCTACATCGAGGAGCCGCTGATGCGCCTGGCCGAAGTGCGGCGGCGGATGCTGGAGCTAAAGCGTTCGGCCGAAGCGCCCGTTACCCTGGGCATCCTGGGGGCGATGGGGCTGGGCACCGACGCCTTCCGCGAGTTCGTCGTCCGCACGCTGGAACCCAAAGCGACCGTCGTGCTGACCAACGTCCCCGGCCCGCCCATCCCCCTCTATCTGGCGGGGCAGCGCATTCAGGAGTTGATGTTCTGGGTGCCGCAAGCCGGGCGGCTGGGTGTGGGCATCAGCATCCTCAGCTACGCCGGCAACATCCACCTGGGCATCGCCACCGACGCCGGGCTGGTTCCCGACCCGGAGCGCGTGCTGGCCGGCGTCCACGAGGAGCTGGCGCGGCTGAAGGTGCTGGCCAAAGCGGTGCAGAGTTAGGAGATACGAGATACGCGTGAAGCGCGTGCCGCTTCACGCGTCTTTCGTATCTATTTGAGGTAGCGTGGCGCGCCGGCCCGTTTCAACTCGTCGTCCAGCCGCAGCTTGAAAAGCTCAAGCTGGCTGGCCGGCCGCTTCAGGTTATAGCCGTCGATCTCCTTATTCAGGGCGACGATGGCCGTCTCCCAGCGGCGGCAGGCGTCGTCCCAGCCGATGGTCAGCGCCGGGCGGTGACCATCCCCCTGGGCGGCGTCGAAGGCGGCGCGGTAGCGCGACCACTGGCGGCCGATGTCGGCCCGCAGCGGGCGGGGGCTCTTCCAGTCGACGGCCGGCCAAAGGGCCTTCTCTTCGGTGTTGTTCAGACAGGCGTCGATGTCGGGGTTGATGACGACGGTGCGGTCGGGCCGCGCGACGGCTATGCAGCGTTGGAGCTGTACAGCCAGCACCAGCAGCTCAAGCGCGGGCCCTGGACCGACTTCACGCGGCGCCCAGCCACGCGGACGTCGTCGACCTCCGGATCGGCATTGGTACCGCGTTCGCGGACGGGCACGCCGTTGCACCTTACTCCCCCCTGCGTCACCACCTCTTCCGATCCTCGTCCTGCCGCGATTCCCCACACCGACATGCTTTCTGGGACCCCGCACCATCCCCATCGATACCTTCCTCACCCCCGAATTCGCCGAGGAGCAAGGCTACTTCTCCTTCAAGTATAAGGAGGAAGGCAAACAATATGTGGTGGAATCGCGAGAATTCCTCAAGGTCAAGCACCGGCTGCTGGCGAACTTGACAAATTTCGGCAAGCCGTGGATAACGGTAGTCGATGCTAACTATAAGAACCGTGGGGAGTTATTGCTGCTCCACCGGCATGAAGGGGTTGACCTGAAGCTCAGTCATGCGAATGATACCTTAGCGAACCTGCAGGCGATCTGGTCCAGACCGGTGCATCTGCAGACCATTGTCGATGACAAGGATTCGATCCTCAGCTACGATGGCAAAGAGCACAGTTCCAAGGGAGTAGGAGAACTCGATGTCCCACAC
>CALLZA010000507.1 GCA_937858165.1 uncultured Ardenticatenia bacterium | reverse complement strand
CGGGCGCTCCGCCGCGGGCGCGCCCCGCCCCGGGTCCGGTGGCGACGAGTGGACGAGGACCGCGGCGGGGGGGACGACGGCCGCGGCCGAGTCGTCGGCCGCGGGCGGCGGCGTGGCGGCCGACGCGGCGGGGACGGCTTCGGCGGTGGCGGCCTCAGACGCATCGGCGGTGGCGGCATCGGCAGTGGCAGCGCTATCGGGCGTCGGCTCCTGGGCCGTTGCGTCGACCGCGGCGACCTGGGTCGGGGCCAGGGTGGCGGCCGGCTCCGCGCCGCGCAGGGCGGCCAACTGGTCGCGGGCGAACAGCAATAGCCACAGCAGGCCGATGATTTGCAGCGCCAGCACAATCCAGGCCAGCGTCACCCGCCGACCGGCGCGGCTTTCGTCGTCGTGATAACTCGCCATGTTCTCCTCCTCAAGCCGCCAATCCGGTGGCACTACTCCTTCTCAAAGGTCAGCAGTTGCGCCCACTCTTCCGTCAGCGCGTCGTCGGCCGTAACGGAGCCAAGCATCTGAATGATGCGGGCCACGATACCCGTCCAACCCGTCTGATGGCTGGCCCCCACCCCCGCGCCCAGATCGGCGTGGAAGTACTCGTAAAACAGGATGAGGTCGCGCCAGTGGGGGTCGGTCTGGAACTTCTCCGTGCCGCCATAGACCGGGCGGCGACCGTTGCGGTCGCGCACGAAGATGGACGCCAGCCGGCGGCCGATGCCCATGGCCACCTCGTAGAGCGTGGCCTCGTGGCCGGAGCCAGTCGGAAATTCAATCTTGAACTCCGGCCCATAGTAGCGATAGAGTTGCAGCAGTGCGCGCATGAGGAGAATGTTGACCGGCATCCAGATCGGCCCGCGCCAGTTGGAGTTGCCGCCAAACATGCCGTTGTCGGATTCGGCCGGCAGATAGCTCACCTTATACGCGTGGTCGCCGACGTGGAAACTGTACGGCTCATCCAGATGGCGGCGCGACAGGGCGCGAATGCCGTAAGGGCTGAGGAACTCCTCCTCGTCGAGCATGGCCCGCAGCACGCGGCGCAACTTGTCCTCGTTCACCGTCGACATCAGGTAGCGCCCCTCGCGCCCCGGCTGGCGCGGCACACCGATGGTTGCGCCCAGTTCGGGGTAGCGGTCCAGGAAGGTGCGCACCCGGTCCATCAGTTCGGGCATGGCCGCCAGCACCTCCGGCTCAATGACCGTCGTGGCGCAGATGGGCAGCAGGCCGACCATGGAGCGGACTTTCAGCCGGACGGCCGTGCCGTCGGGGAAGCGCAACACGTCGTAGAAGAAGCCATCTTCTTCGTCCCACATCTCGTCGGCGTGCTCGCCGATGCGGTCCATGGCCGCGGCGATGAGCATGAAGTGGGAGAAGAACTTGAGCACCATGTTGCCATAGAGCGACGGATCGGTCGGCAATAGCTCCAGGGCCATCTCCAGCATGCCAAGACAGTAGAACGCCATCCAGGCCGTGCCGTCGGCCTGCTCCAGAAAGCCGCCCGTCGGCAGCGGTGAACTGCGGTCGAAGACGCCGATGTTGTCCAGTCCCAGAAAGCCCCCTTCGAAAAGATTGCGATCGCTGCGATCCTTGCGGTTGAGCCACCAGGTAAAGTTGAGCAGCAGCTTCTGGAACGACTGGGCCAGGAAGCGCGTGTCCGCCTCGCCGTTCATCTCGGCGTCGATGCGATAGACGAACAGGGTGGCCCAGGCGTGGACGGGCGGGTTCACGTCGCCGAAGTTCCATTCGTAGGCGGGAATCTGGCCGCTGGGATGCAAAAAGCGCTCAGACAGGAACAGTTCGAGCTGTTCCTTGGCAAAGTCGGCATCGACCATGGCCAGGGAGATGGTGTGGAAGGCCAAATCCCAGGCGGCGTACCAGGGGTACTCCCACTTATCGGGCATGGAGATCACATCGGCGTTGACCATGTGAACCCACTGCCGGTTGCGCGCCGGCCGGTTGGCGCCAGGCTTCCAGGGGTGGGCGCCCTGCTCTTGCAACCACATGTCCAGGTCATAGTAGTAGTACTGCTTCGACCACATCATGCCGGCCAGCGCCTGGCGCATGACCGCCGCGGCATCGGCCGGAAGCCGCTCGGGGGTGATGGCGGCGTAGAACGTGTCGGCCTCGGTCTGGCGGTCGCGGAAGGCCGTCTCGAAGCTTTCGCCCAAGGGGGCTGCGCCCTCGCCGGCCCACGCGTCCGGGGCGGCCCGTGTCAGCCGCAGTTGGACGGTGGCCGACTCGCCAGGCGGGATGGTCAGCGCATAGTGGGCGGTAGACTTGGTGCCCACTCTCTGCCGGTCAACCGCCTGGCGCTCGCCGTCGATCAGATAGCGGTGGAAGCTGTCCTTGGTGTAGGGCGAGCCGTTGGGCTTGTTGTAAAGCCGCTGCTCGTTCGATTCGTTATTGGTGAACAGCAGTTCCGCGCCGCTCTGGCTATACAGATACATGTCGCCTAGCAGCGGGTGCTGGGCGGCGATGACGCCGATGCCGGCCGGGCCGTCGACGGCTTTCAGTGTCGGCCGCGCCGTCTCCGGCATCGACGACCAGATGTTGCGAAACCAGAGCGTCGGCAGGAGGTGGAGCGGCGCGGCGTCGGGGCCGCGATTGGCGGCGGTGACGCGAATGAGGATGTCCTCGGGCGACGCCTTGGCGTACTCAACGAAAACGTCGAAGTAGCGGTCGTCATCGAAGATGCCCGTGTCCAGCAGCTCATACTCCGGTTCCAGCCGCGAGCGGGCGCGGTTTGTCTCCACCAGATCAACGTAGGGGAAGGCACGCTGAGGATACTTGTACAGATACTTCATGTACGAGTGCGTCGGCGTGCTGTCCAGGTAGAAGTAGTACTCCTTGACGTCCTCGCCGTGGTTGCCCTCGCTGTTGGTCAGGCCGAAGAGGCGCTCCTTCAGAATGGGGTCGTGCCCGTTCCACAGCGCCAGGGCGAAGCACAGGTGTTGCTGGTCGTCAGAGATGCCGCCCAGGCCATCCTCGCCCCAGCGATAGTAGCGCGAACGGGCCTGGTCGTGGCTGAAATGGGCCCAGGCGTCGCCGTTGTCGCTATAGTCTTCACGCACAGTGCCCCACTGTCGTTCGCTGAGATAAGGCCCCCACTTCTTCCAGGCAGCTTTCTTGTCACGCGCCTCGTGCAGCCTTTGTTTCTCAGCGTTGTTGGTCATGGTGTGCTTGAGGACCCCTCGACGACCGGCTTGTACGCCAGCCGTCGTAAGTCGATTAGGCCCCCAACGGGGCCGCGTCGGCTGCATCGTCGGCCGCGGCGGCCGCGTTTTCGGCTGCGTCCTCGGCGTGTTTGGCCGCGTCCTCGGCCGCTTCTCTGGCGCGAGCGGCCTCGTTCTCCAGCCGGCGGGCCTCGGTCGCGTCTTGCCGGGGCGAATCCCCTTCCAACGCCTCGACTCGTTCCTCGAACGTCCCCTCAACGACCTTGTCGCTCAACATACGATAGCCGACGTAGAGCGGCACGATCTGGTAGAGGGCAAACCAGGCCAGCAGCCCCGTGGCCACCAGCTTGATGGTGTTCAGATTGGCATTCACCTGGGCGCGCGCGTTTTCCAGCGAGGCCGTGGTCTGGTCGAGCACGCCGATGTACTGGTCGAGCAGTGGGATGAACTGCTGGACGGTGGTGTTGATGCCGTCGATGTTAGCGGCTAGTTGGTCGATGTTGCCACCCACCGCGCCGATGTTGGTAATGGAGGTCTGGAGACTGTCTTCCAGGGCGCGCAACTGGTCGGGAACGTCTTGCAAGCTCTCGCCGATTTGCAGCACGGCGTCGTCAAACGGTTCCTCCGGGCTGTAATCAATGCCCAGGTCGAAGTTGAAGCTCTGGCCCAGGAATGTACGCTCCAGCTGGAAATCGCTGAGACGGGTGAGTGTCGTGTCAATGCTGCCGGCGATGCCCGCCAGATTGGGCACGGCGACGTTAACCGCGTCGAGGCTGGCCGGCAGCGTCTCGGTGGTCAATGTCGTCACCTGCTGCAACAGCGGTTCGGTGTCCACCAGGGTTGTGGCCGCGTTGCTGGCGGTCAGCGAGACGGTGTCGAGCGTCGTGCCGACTTCGGTCAGCGTGGCCTGGACGTTGCGCAGGCTGTCCGTCGACGTATCGACCGTGGTGCCCAGCGTGTCGACAACGGAGTTCAGGCCGACGACAGTGGCGTCGATAGCCCGATTGGCAAAGAAGGCCCCCGCGCCGGCGATGACCAGTCCGAGGATACCGACGATGATGATGAGTAAGCCGATGAGGCGACGAAAGATGGACATGATTACCCCTCCACACTTATCAAATGCGTACCCAATGGACACCGCCGCGCGGCGCGCAACCGGCCGCGCCACGCGGCGGTGTCGTGTGGTCTAGCGCTGTGCGCGCAGCAGATCGCGAATCTCGGTCAACAGCTTCTCTTCGACGCTCGGTGCCGGCGGGGCCGGGGCCTCGACCTTCTTGCGGTTCATCCGGTTCATGGCGCGGATGATGAGGAACAGTACCAGGGCGATTAGCAGAAAGTTGATGATGGCCTGGATGAAGTTGCCGTAGGTGATGGCCGCATCGCCGACGGTCATCGCCAGCGAGGTGAAGTCGACGCCGCCAAGGATGACGCCGATGATGGGCATGATGATGTCATTGACCAGCGAGTTGATGATGGCCGTGAAGGCGCCGCCGATGATGACGGCTACAGCTAGGTCCATGACGTTGCCGCGCATGATGAACTCTCGGAACTCTTTGATCACGATAACCTCCTAAATGCTTCTGTCTGCAACGTTGGCCGGCGGCGAGGTGGCAAACCGACTCCCGCAGCCGGTGATCCGTTTGAGCGACAGGCGCTACCGGGGATCGTCCAACAGATCCATAAAGTCGGAGCCGGTGTCCGATGTTGAGGATTTCTTGGGTGTTGTCTTGGTCTTCTTGTGGGTCGTTTTCTTGGCCGGATGGGGGGCGGCCGGGTCGGCCGCGGCCTTCTTGGCCGTCGTCTTCTTGGCCGTGGCCTTCTTCGGCGTGGCGGCCGGCGCGCCGGCCTGGGTCGCCATCAGCCCCATCGCCTCTTGCAGGCCATAGACGGCATCGTCTTCGCTGATCCCCATCTGCGACGACAGGCGCGCGGCCACGCCGCTGGAGCGGATGTAGTCGGCGTCGGTCACGCCGGCCAGACTGGCGCTGCGCCCGCTCTGCTTCTTGGCCATCGATGCCGTCAGCAGGCCGATGGCGCCCATGATGAGCGTATTGGCCATCTGCGGCGAGATGCCCAGCTTCTCGGCCAGTGTGTCGGCGAAGGGCAACATTGCCCCGCCACTCCCACCGCCGCCGAAGGTCGACGGGGCGCCGCCGCCCAGCAAGCCGCCCAGCAGCCCACCCATGCCGCCACCGCCGCCGCCCAGCAAACCACCGAGCAAACCCTGTCTCTTATACACATCTGACGCTGCCGACGCGCGCTCCAGTGTAGATCTCGGTGGGAGCCCGTACATTAAACAAAAAACAAGAAAACAGAGAGACAACGACAACGAACAAA
>CALLZA010000506.1 GCA_937858165.1 uncultured Ardenticatenia bacterium | reverse complement strand
GATCTGTCGAGTACCGGTGTTTGTTTTTGTCAAGCAGAATACGGCATACGACATCTAGTACGGTCGCGTGGGCGCGGAGATGTGTATAAGAGACAGTCCCAGCTGGGGTCGGATCATGATGGCCGCCGGGCGCAGCGGCGCGGGTCTCGACCCCGCCCGGCTGGCACTGTCGGTCATAGCCCCCGGCGCGCCGCCGCTGCAACTGGTGCGCGGCGGCACACCGACCGGCTACGCCGAGGCTGACGCTGCGGCCGTCTTCGCTCAGCCGGAGTTCACCGTCCACCTCGACCTGGGCCTGGGGGACGGCGCGGCCACCCTGTGGACGACCGACCTGAGCCACGAATACGTCAGTATTAATGCGGACTACCGCACTTAGTGTGCAGGGGAGCAGGGCGCGGGGAGCAAGGGAGAAAAGAGCGTCGTATGCGCTCGAAGGAAACTTACTATGTCCAAACTCTGGGGCAGCAGATTCGCCGAACAGACAGACGCCCTCGTCCACCGCTATAACGCCAGCATCGGCTTCGACGCTCGCCTCTACGACGAGGATATCACCGGCAGCGTCGCCTGGGCCGAGGGGTTGGCCGCGGCCGGGCTGCTGACGGCCGATGAGCGTGACGCGCTACTGGCCGGGCTGGAAGCAGTGCGGGCCGAGTTCGCGGCCGGCGCGTTCGCCATCGTCCCGGACGACGAAGATATCCACTCGGCTGTCGAGCGGCGATTGACGGAACTGGTCGGCCCCGTTGGCGGCAAGCTCCACACCGGCCGCAGCCGCAACGACCAGGTGGCGACTGACTTCCGGCTGTGGCTCATGCGCGCCTGCGACCGGCTGGACGTGGCGCTCCGTGAGTTGCAAGCTGCCCTGGCCGACAGTGCCGCCGCGCTCGATCTCCCCCTGCCCGGCTACACCCACCTGCAGCACGCCCAACCCATTACCTGGGGCCACTGGGCGCTGGCCCACTTCTGGCCGCTGGCCCGCGACCGGCAGCGGTTCGCGGCGGCGCGGCGCTCGGCGGCCGTGTTGCCCCTGGGCGCGGCGGCGCTGGCCGGCACGGCCTTTCGCATCGACCGCGCGGCGCTGGCGGTGCGGCTCGGCTTCGGCGACGTGACGGCCAACAGCCTCGACGCCGTCAGTGATCGCGACTTCGCCGCCGAGTTCCTCTTCGCCGCCGCGCTGCTGGGCGTCCACCTCAGCCGGCTGGCCGAGCAACTCATCCTCTTCAGCAGCGCCGAGTTCGGCTTCGTGCGCCTGGCCGACGCCTATAGCACCGGCAGCAGCATCATGCCGCAGAAGAAGAACCCCGACACGCTGGAGCTGACGCGCGGCAAGAGCGGGCGGCTCATCGGCCACCTGACCGGCTTCCTGGCCACGCTCAAGGGGCTGCCGTCGGCCTATGACAAGGATTTGCAGGAGGACAAGGAGCCGGTGTTCGATGCCGCCGACACGCTGGAGCTGGCACTGCCGGTCATGGCCGGACTGCTGCGGACGCTGGAGTTGCGGCCGGAGCGCATGGCGGCACAACTGGAGGCAGGGCTGCTGGCGACGGAGGTGGCCGACTACCTGGTGCGGCGCGGCCTGCCTTTCCGCGAGGCGCACCAGGTGGTCGGCCGCGTCGTTCGTCTGAGCGAAGAACGCGGCGTGGCCATCACAGAGCTAGAGCTAGAGGCGCTACAGGCCATCAGCCCCCACTTTGGCCCGGACGTGGCCGACGCCATGACCGTCCCGGCCGCACTGGCCGCGCGTGACCTGCCGGGTGGCACGGGGCCGGGGGCGGTACGAACGCAATTGGCCGCGGCGAGGGCTACTCTAGAAAGATAGAAAACAAGACCTCACGCAAAGATCGCTAAGGACGCAAAGAGCGCAAAGAAGAATCTTTCTGCGGCCTTGGCGCTCTTAGCGATCTTTGCGTGAGGTCTTTCTACTCTATCCAGAAGCCAATCGCCACCAGCAAAACGGCCAGCAAGCCGAAGCCCGTCTCCAGGAAGCCCAGGGCGATGACCGAAATGCGCCAGCGCCAGGCCGACAGGCCCCACACGGCACGGGCCAGCAGCACCACCGCGGCCACCACGGCCAGCCAGGGCAGCCAGCCCGCCACGAAGTGGTAGCGCTGGCCCGCGGTCAGGCCCGTGTCGCGCCCGTGGATCAGCGCAGCAAAGTGACGGCGCAGGATCTGCATGGCGCCGAAAGCCCAGCGTGAACGCTGCTTCTTGAAATCGAGGAACGTGTCCGGCATCAGCCCGCGACCGTAGCTGCGAGCGATGTACGTCGTCGCGTAACCCTCGTCCAGGATGCGCAGGCCGAGTTCGGCGTCCTCGGTGATGCACCACTCGGACCAGCCGATGCGCTGCAGCAGTTCGCGGCGCACCATCGTCATCGTGCCGTGCTGGATGATGGCGTTGCGCTGGTTGCGCGTGACCATGCCGATGTGAAAGAAGCCGCGGTACTCCGCGTGGCACATCGCCTTGAAGGCGCTCTCGGCTGCGTCGCGGTAATCCTGCGGCGCCTGCCCCACGCCCGTGCGCGGATCGGCGAACGCGGGCGCGAGATCACGCAACCACTCCTTCCGCACCACGTAGTCGGCATCGATCACGGCGACCACGGTGGCGTCCGGCGACGTGTGGCGCAGCGCGAAATTGAGCGCACCTGCCTTGAAGCCGTCGCGCGGAGCGACGTGGAAGAAACGCAAACGGGCGCCGAGCTTCGCGCAGTGCGCCTCGACGGGTCGCCAGACGCACTCGTCCCGCGTGTTGTTGTCGATGACCAGGACCTCGAAATCCGGGTAATCGAGGGCAGCGAGGGAGTCCAGGGTCTCGATCCTGTCTCTTATACACATCTGACGCTGCCGACGAGCGATCTAGTGTAGATCTCGGTGGTCGCCGTATCATTAAAAAAAAAAAAAAAGAAAATAACGGGGAGCGCTGGTAGTGTAGTACAGTGAAATAGAATAGTACTCAAATAGGAGCATCGGCGAATGCACGAAACGCGCATATAGCTTCAAAGACGTAGGATGAAAGAGAAAGATGAAGAGAGGAAAAAATAGAAGAAGACGGAGAGATAGGG
>CALLZA010000505.1 GCA_937858165.1 uncultured Ardenticatenia bacterium | reverse complement strand
TTGATTGGTTAGGCTGAGACGAATTGTGTTTTTTTTTTTTGTGCTTTTTTTTTTTTCAAGCAGAAGACGGCATACGAGATCTAGTACGGTCTCGTGGGCTCGGAGATGTGTATAAGAGACAGGCCTTGGGCCGCAGCGACCCGGCGTCGGTAGCGTAAAGCACGTTGCGCACCAGCCGCATCTGCTTCACGCGGCCGGTCTCGTCGCCGATCAACTCCACCGGCGAGACGAGGAAGCGCAGCGTCAGCCGCTTCGACTTGCCGCTCGGCTGGCGGCGGGCCAACTCCTGGATGAACTCCACCTTGCGCAACTCCGCCCGATCGGCCGCGGCTAGCGACGCCTGGCTGAGCGCGTCCAGCTCGGCCTCGTCGGCCGGCACGAACGTGTCGCAGTCGGCCAGTTCGCCCAGCTCTTTGGCCTCCGGCGCGGTGAAAGCCGCCTGGGCCGGGCCGCGCCGGCCGAGGATGGTGACTTCCTTCACGCGGCTGGCGCGAAGCTGCTCCAGCGCGTAGTCGGCGATGTCGGTCTTGAGTAGCTCCTCCGGCGTGCGGCAGAGGATACGGGCCACGTCAACGGCCACGTTCCCAACACCGACGACGGCCACACTCTCCTGGCTCAGGTCGAACTCGCAATCGCGGTAGTCGGGGTGGCCGTTGTACCAGGCCACGAACTCCGTCGCCGGGTGGCTGCCAATGAGGGTGTCGCCGGGAATGCCCAGCGGCCGGTCGGTCTGCGCCCCGGTGGAGTAGAGAATCTGGTGGTAATGGGCCTTCAGGTCATCGACGGTCACATCGCTGCCCAGCTCCACATGGCCGAAAAAACGGAAACGCGGATTGGCGGCGATGCGGTCGAAAGCAGCGGTGACCGACTTGATCTTCTGGTGGTCGGGTGCAACCCCGTTGCGCACCAGGCCGAACGGCGTCGGCAGGCGGTCATAGAGATCGACTTCGATGACCAGTTCGGTCTCCTTGAACAGGCGCTCGGCGGCATAGAATCCGGCCGGGCCGGCGCCGATGATGGCGACACGCAACGGTTGCGCGGCCGTTCCTAGTGGGGACATAACTCGTAAACTCCCGGTTCGTGGTTAAGCGCTTAGGCGCGGTTCATGGCCGAGCGCTTCTAAATGAGACTCATCGTCAAGCGTTACAGGCAGGGATCGGCGACGAACCCGCTCCTCATTCGCCCGCCGCAATAATCCTCGTTTCCAGCGTGTCGATCTCGCCCTGATAGGCGTCGCGCTGCGTTTTGAGCACGTCGCCGATCGAGATGATGCCGATCAGCTGCCCTTCGTCAACGATAGGCAGATGGCGGAAACGCTTTTCAAGCATGGTGTGGGCCACCGCCAGCACGTCATCCTGCGGCATGCCGACGATAACGTCGCGGGTCATGATGTCGCCCACCGGACGGCCGAAGACGCCCTCGTCGTCGGCAGCGGCGCGCATGACGTCGCGCTCGCTCAGGATGCCCACCAGTCGCCCATCGGCATCGGCGACGACGACGGCCCCGATGCGATGGGATACGAGCAGGGCCACGGCCTGGCGCACCGTCTCTTCGGGCGGAATGGTGATGACCCGCCCGCCCTTGGTTGCCAGAATGTTACGAACTTTCATAGGCTTGCCTCACATAGAGTGGTTCCGGCTGTGCGCCGGCAGCAGGTAACGTGGTATGGTACCCAAGATGTAACACAAAAAGGCGCAAAGGGGTAGCCGTTGCGCCTTGCGGAAAGGGATTAGGGGTCAGGGGTTAGGGACTAGCGAATATCTCTTCCCTAATCCCTAGCCCCTAGCCTCTAGCCCCTACTTCAGAGCATCGCAGGCCGGGCAACTGCCGTCCGGCCGAACCATGGCATAGCCCGCCTGGGGATCGCCGGCCGGATCGAAGAAGGTGAAGTCGACGTTGAAGACGATCATCATCCGCACCTTGCCGCCGGCCATCGACAGGTCGCGCGCCTCGCGCAGCCACTGGGCGTGCTCCTGCACCGACGTGCCCGCGGCCCAGGCGAAGTTCGGCGGCAGAGCGCTGAACCCTTCGCCCGACAAGTAGCCCAACTCGGTGAAGCACAACTGGCGCGCCCCGCCGAAGGTGTTGTAGTAGAGATCAACCATCGGCTGGTAGTACCAGCTATAGTGCGAGCCGGCCGGATGTCCGGTCGAGACGGTGGGCGAGGTAGCTCCGGAGTTGTGGTGAACGCCGATGCAGTCGGCATAGTTGGCCGCGCCGGCGGCCCGCATCCCGGCGATGTAGCGGTTGTCGGCCCAGGCGTTGGTCGTGTTATCGAAGCCCGTCGGAGCCGGCGCGCCGGAGATGACGATGATGTTGGGATTGACCGCCTTGATGGCGTTATAAGCCGGAATCAGCATGTTGTTGACGTAGCTCGTCGGGTCGATCTGCCCCGCCGGCCACTCGAAATCGATGTTCTGCTCGTTCCAGACTTCGATGGCGTCCGGCCCTTCCGCGGCCAGGTCACGCATGTACTGAGTCAGAGCGGCGAAGTCGACACTGTTGGCTGCCGGGTAAGGCGTTTTGCCCGTCACCGAAATGAGCACCTTCCAGCCGAGCGCATGGTGATCGTCGATAATGTTGCCCACATTCGCGGCCGAGTCACCGGGGGCCCACTTATGCTGGTACTTAATCCAGCCCATGCCCGCGTCGGACATGGCCTCCGTGTTGGCGAAAGTCTGCGTCTGGCCGCCGAAGGCGAAGCCGGACGGCGGCGGCGGCGTGGTCCCGGGCACGGTCGGCACAATGGGCGGCACGGCCGTGGGCGGCAGCGGACCCGTGCCGGGGATGACCAGCACCTGGCCGACAAAGATCAGATTGGGGTTGACGATGTTGTTGGCCTGCACCAGCGCCTGCACCGTCGTGCCGAAGCGGGCAGCGATGCGGGTCAGCGTGTCGCCGGGCTGAACGACGTAGGTCCTGTCTCTTATACACATCTGACGCTGCCGACGAGCGATCTAGTGTAGATCTCGGTGGTGGCCGGATCATTAAAAAAAAAAATCAAGGTAATGAGGAGAATATGGAACGAGGGGAGTATACTAAAGAAGGGGTGTGAGTG
>CALLZA010000504.1 GCA_937858165.1 uncultured Ardenticatenia bacterium | reverse complement strand
TTGCTGGGTTGGTCTTGTTTTTTTTTTTTTTTTCAAGTAGAAGACGGCATACGAGATCTAGTACGGTCTCGTGGGCTCGGAGATGTGTATAAGAGACAGGTTCAGGCCCGTTGGGGGCATCTCAACGCCACCGACTCGCCGCTGACCGGAGCGCAGGCCATCGCTTTGGACAAGCACTTCGCCGTCGAACAGGTGGTGCGCCATCGTGCCGCCTGCTTTCCCAAGTTCAACGGCTCGGCCGGTGTCTGGCGGCGGACGTGCATCGAAGACGCCGGCGGCTGGCAAGCGGACACACTCTGCGAAGACCTGTGCCTCAGTACCCGCGCCGTCTTGCGCGGCTGGCGCTTCCACTTCGCCGATGACGTGGTCGCCCCGGCCGAGCTGCCGGCCACGGTTCTGGCCTACAAGAACCAGCAAGCCCGATGGGCGACTGGCGCGACCCAGTGCCTGACAAAGTACGCCGCGCCCATCTGGCATGCGCCGGAGCACTCGCTGCTGGCCCGTCTCTATGCCCTGCTGTCGATGTCGGCCTACAGCACGCATCTGCTGCTGCTGCTCGTCCTCCTGGTGCAGCTACCGCTGCTGCTCAGCGGCTACCGGCTGCCATCGTGGCTGATCCTGTTCAGCGTTCTGGGGCTGGGCCAGCCACTGCTTTTCTTGTTGGCGCAACAGGTGCTCTATCGTGACTGGCCCCGCCGCGCGCGCCACATGCCCGCCCTGCTGCTGTTGGCCGTGGGCACCGCGCCCAGCAACACGTGGGCCGTGCTGCGCGGCTTCTTCGGCCGCACCTTCACCTTCAGCCGCACGCCCAAAGGGGCGCACCGCGGCTACCGCCTGCGCGCCGGAGGCATGGTGTGGGTCGAGGCGGCCTTCGCCCTGTACTCGGCGGTGGTTCTCGTTCTGGCCCTGCTGACCCACAACGTCGGGGCAATCCTCCTGCCCCTGTTGGGCGTCCTGGGCTTCGGCTACGTCGCTCTGCGCGCCTGGCGCGAGAGCCGGGCCACCGCTTAGCTTTCCAGATTTCTGCACAACCTAATAATATTGCATGTCAGTATCAGGTTTTTCAATCTGCGTATTGACATTTCTAATACGTCGCTGTATTATGGCCTTATCAGAACAGTTTCTGATAGTTTCGATCAATAATCTTTACATGCGACGAAAAGATAATGAATCCTGTCATTGGCCAATGCCCTATCTGTGGCAACCACCTCCACGTCACACGGCTGCAATGCCGCAATTGTGACACCACCATCGACGGCCACTTCACCCTGGGCCGTCTCTACCAGCTAACCCCCGAGCAACTGGAGTTCGTCGAGACCTTCCTGCGCTGCGAGGGCAAGATCAACCGCGTCGAGCAGGAGATAGGCTTGTCCTATCCTGCCGTCAGGGCGCGGCTTAACGACGTCATTCGCGCCCTGGGCTACGAAGTTGGTGAAAGTGCGACGGCCCAGCGCGGCGTGCCCGAAGAGGTGCGACGCGAGGTACTGAGCCAGCTGCGCGCCGGCGCGCTTTCGGCCGATGAGGCGCTACAGATATTGCGCGGTGATGGCGAGTAAGAACGAACCAAGAGCTTATGGCGGACGAGCACCAGTCATGACGAGCAACAACTACCATCAGGGAGACGATAACAGATGAACGCAACAGAGCGAGCGAAGATACTGGACAGGCTGGCTGCGGGCGAGATTACCGCCGCCGAAGCCATGAGTCTGCTTGACCGCCCAGCCCCGCCGGAACGGGCCGAGCCTGTAGCCGAAAAAGCCTGGCCGACCGATAACATCCCGGTCGAAGAGCTGAAGCCTGAGGCGATCAAAATCGAATCACCTGCAGAGGAGATGTCGATCTTCAAGCCGGCAATCAATGGCGACGACGACGACGGCGGCAAGCCGCGCTGGCTCAAGATTCGTGTTCGCAACCGGACCAACGGCCACAACAAGGTCAGCATCACCCTGCCCATCGGTCTGGTGCGTCTTGCGCTCCGCATTGCCAGCCACCGGAACGCTGATATGGATCGCGAGGGCGCGGCGGAGCTGATGAAGGTGCTGCAAGCAGACCAGCGCGGCACGCTGGTCGAGGTCGAGGACGAAGATGACGACCAGCAGGTTCTGATCTATCTGGACTAACCTGGGAGAAACGACATGGGCAAAGGACGTATTGAGACAGGTAAAGCGCCGCAAATCTTCGTCGGCGCGTGTGATGGCGACCTGGTCATCCGCGGCGGCGCGGAGCTGGCGCTGCTGGTGCGCGGCGAGTACACGGCCGAGGAAAAGGCCGGCGCGTATCACTTGACCGGCCGGGGCGACTTGCGGCTCGTCGTCCCTAGCGGGGCGACGGTGAGCGTCGAAGAGGTCAGCGGCAAACTCATTGTGAAAGGCGTGGCAGGAGCGTGCCAGGTCGGCCGCGTCTATGGCGACGCAGTTTTGACCGTGGGCGGCCCGACCCACATTGACGCCGTTCACGGTGACCTGTCGGCGCGCAACGTAGGCGCATTGGCTGTGGGCGCAGTTCACGGCGACGCCGACGCGCGTCGGGCGGGTGGCCTGGCGCTAAGCACGGTCTACGGCGACCTCGTCGCCCGCCAGATTGCCGGCCCGGTGACCGTCGAAGAGATCTCCGGCAACGTTGACATTCGCGGCGTAGATGGCAACGTGGCCGTCGGCCGCGCCCGCCACAACGCGAATGTGTTCTATGCCACGGGGCAGGTTACGCTGGGCCGCGTGGACGGCGACGTTTCGCTGCGCGGCGCGCTGTCGCCCGGCGACCACGCCGTGGTCGCGCGCGGTGACATTATCGTGCGCTGGCCAGCCAACGCCCCACTCAACCCTGTCTCTTATACACATCTGACGCTGCCGACGAGCGATCTAGTGTAGATCTCGGTGGTCGCCGTATCATTAAAAACAAACAAAAAAAAAAACAAAACACAAAAAAAAAAACGAAACATACAAAGACATTGCACAAACCACCAGACACTGACCGGTAGCGCACAGATGACAACCCAATGAGTAAGAAGTCAGTATACACAGACAGTACCAAAAAAGAAGAACGAGAAAAAATGAGAGAAA
>CALLZA010000503.1 GCA_937858165.1 uncultured Ardenticatenia bacterium | reverse complement strand
TGAGATGGTATCTGCAGTTATGGATGTCGTATTACTGTGGTTTATGATCATGTGTGTGATAAGCGCTGCTTGTGTGTAGCGTTGTTGGCAGACCAGAGTGTTGATATCGACATGGATTTGTTGTGAGATCTATACGCATGTTATTGGTTTTTTTTTCAAGCAGAAGACGGCATACGAGATCTAGTACGGTCTCGTGGGCTCGGAGATGTGTATAAGAGACAGGCTCTAGCCCAGCCAGATAGGCGTCCATGACCTCGGCGTAGCGCTCGCGGGCGAAGATGAGCGTCACGTTGATGTTGATCCCCTCGGCGATGGCGGCGGTGATGGCCGGGATGCCCGCCCGCGTGGCCGGAATCTTGACCATCAGATTGGGCCGGTTGACGCGCCGCCACAGGGCCCGCGCCTCCGCCAGCGTGGCCGCCGTGTCCTCGGCCAGCGTCGGGTTGACTTCCAGGCTGACGTAGCCATCGCCACCGCCGGTTGCCTCATAGAGCGGGCGAAAGAGATCGGCCGCGGCGCGGATGTCAGCCACGGCCAGCTGCCAGAAGGCGTCGGTGGCACTGTGGCCGGCGGCCAGCAGCGGCAGCAGTTCGGCGTCGTAGTCGCCCGTTTTGGTGATGGCATTCATGAAGATGGTCGGGTTCGACGTGACGCCGCGAATCTCCTCGCGGGCGATCATGCCGGCCAGCGTCCCGTCGTCCAACAGGCTGCGCTGGATGTTGTCGTACCAGATGGATTGGCCGAGTTGGGCTAGTTTCTGGGTCGTGTTCATAACAGTCTCCTTTTCAGAAAGACGGCGCTGGTTGTAGCGCGGGTTGCTCCGCCCACGCTGCAACGTGTGGCTCGGTCACGTCGTCGCTGTCCAATCGGTGTGGAAGACGCCATCCTGATCGATACGATGATAGGTATGAGCGCCGAAGAAGTCGCGCTGGGCCTGAATCAGGTTGGCCGGTAGGCGGTCGGAGCGCAGGGCGTCGAAGTAGCCCAGCGCCGCGGCCACGGCCAGCAGCGGGATGCCCAGTTCCGCCCCCGTTTTGACCACTGCGCGCCAGCCGGCCTGGGCATCGCTCAACAGCCGCACAAAGGCGTCGTCCAGCAGCAGATGCGATAGCGCCGGTTGGCGCTCGAAGGCCGCGGCGATCTCATTCAGCAGATCGGCGCGAATGATACAGCCGGCGCGCCAGACGCGGACGATGGCCGCATACTCCAGCCCCCAGCCGTACGTCTCAGCCGCCGCCCGCAGCAGGCTCATGCCCTGGGCGTAGACAGTGATCTTGCCCGCCAGCAGCGCCTGCTCGGCGGCGGCCACCAGGGGAGCTACGTCGCCCGTGTAGCGCGCCGGGCCGCCGTAGCGTTGCGCCGCCGCCACGCGCGTCGTCTTGGCCGCCGAGAGCAGGCGCATAACCACGGCGGCGTTGATCGTCGGCGTGGGCGCGCCCACTTCCAGAGCGATCTGGCTCGTCCAGCGGCCGGTGCCTTTTTGCCCGGCAATGTCCATGATGACATCGACCAGGGATTGCCCCGTCGCTTCGTCGATGCGACGCAGGACGTGGCCGGTAATCTCGATTAAGTAGGAGCGCAGCGCCCCTTCGTTCCAGCGGTCGAAGATGTCGGCCAGTTGGCGGTTCGTCAGCCCCGCGCCGCGGTAGAGCAGATCATAGATCTCGGCGATGAGCTGCATGTCGCCGTACTCGATGCCGTTGTGGACCATCTTGACGTAGTGGCCCGCACCGCCCGGCCCCATCCAGGCCACGCACGGCGCGCCGTCGGCAGCCACGGCGGCGATGGACTCGAACAGCGGCCGGACGTGCGCCCAGGCCGCGGGCGAGCCGCCAGGCATCAGGCTCGGCCCCCACAATGCGCCGCTCTCGCCGCCGGAGACGCCCAGACCGACGAACGCCAGCCCATCGGTGGCCAGTTCGGCCGCCCGCCGCTCGGTGTCGGTAAAGTAGGAGTTGCCGCCGTCAATGATGATGTCGCCCGGCGACAGGTGGGGGCGCAACGAGGCAATGGCCGCATCAACCACCGCGCCGGCGGGAACCATCAGTAGCACGACCCGCGGCGGCGTCAGCGCAGCGACAAGCTCGGCCACGGAACCGGCCACGCGCACGCTGAAGTCGGCCGGCAGGCGCGGCGCGGGGTCGTAACCGATAACCGGGTAACCGTGGCGCTCAAAGTTGAGGGCCAGGCTGCGGCCCATGACGCCCAGCCCCAGCAGGCCCAGTGCGGGTGATCTTGCCATAAGTTGCTCCAGGATGCGGTCGATAACCTGGACGGGTTCGAGCGACGTATCGACGACCACGGCCCCTTCCGGCTCTTCCAGGGCATCGAACTGGCTTTGCAGCATGGGGGCCTTCATAAAGTGTCCCTTGCGGCTTTGCAGCCGCGCCCAGATGGCGGCGAAGTCGCCGCGCAGGTAGACGAAGCGCACGCGCTGACGATCGATACACAGGACGTCGCGGTACTGCCGCTTCAGGGCCGAACAGGCGATGACGCCGTCCTCGTCGCGCGCCAGCCCCTCGGCAATCAACCTCGCCAGTTCCGCCAACCAGCCGGCCCGGTCGGTGTCGTCGAGCGGGAGGCCGGCAGCCATTTTGGCCACGTTGGCCGGGGGGTGATAATCGTCGCCGTCGTAGAACGAGCAGCCCAGCCGTTCGGCCAGGAGACGGCCGATGGTCGACTTGCCGCTACCCGACACGCCCATGACGACGACAAACATGGGCGGCATTGTGCCACTTGTTGCCGCAATTGCCAATTGCCGCAATTGCCAACGGTTGCCAACCGGCTACAATCTACGCCCTGTCTCTT
Source organism: uncultured Ardenticatenia bacterium (assembly GCA_937858165.1). Lineage (GTDB taxonomy): Bacteria > Chloroflexota > Anaerolineae > Promineifilales > Promineifilaceae > Promineifilum. The sequence goes on along the minus strand of CALLZA010000503.1, from coordinate 251 downwards.
ATACACATCTGACGCTGCCGACGAGCGATCTAGTGTAGATCTCGGTGGTTGCCGTATCATTTACAAAAAAAAATCTAACGATCTATCCAGCATGTAGCACTTGTCATGACCATGTGGAGTCTGGGGCTGGCGCCATAGAGTTCACTGATCGCAACAGAACACTCAACGCACCACGCTTCCGACGACCAGTACCATAGCTCAAAGAATCACGAAGTAGAGGAGAAAGATCAGACAGGTCGTGTAAGGTGGAG
>CALLZA010000502.1 GCA_937858165.1 uncultured Ardenticatenia bacterium | reverse complement strand
TAGTTTCTCAGTCGTCTCCTTTGTGATTTGGTGTATCTCCTGATTTAGGCTGTAGTATGTAGTGGTGATTTGTCTCTTATTTACGGTATGCGCTGATTTGTATAAGAGACAGTTTTTTTTTTTTTAATGATACGGCGACCACCGAGATCTACACTAGATCGCTCGTCGGCAGCGTCAGATGTGTATAAGAGACAGGCCCAGATGGCTCAGGGCGTGGAGCGCGCGCCCGTCCACCAACTGGCCGGCGGGCAGCAGCCGGGTGATCTCCTCGTTCACCAGAGCCAGGTACTCCGGGTTCTGCAACAGCAGGATGATGTTCCACGCTGCCTGTCCGGCGGTCGTCTCGTGCCCCGCAAACATCAGCCCCAGCATCAGGTTGAGCAGCACTTCGTCCTCAATCGGCTCGTCGCTGTCGCTGTAGCGGGCGTTGACGAAATCCTGCAAGAAGTCGTTGTACTTTTCGGGGTGCGCGCGGCGTTCGTCAAGAATAGGCTGCAGAAGCTCCCCCATGCGCGACCGGGCACGATCGCGCCGCCGAAACTTGGGCAACGGCAGGTTGGGCGGCAGAATGGGGTCCATCCCGCGGCCCACGTCGGCGTAAAGCGCCCAGAACTCCGGCCCGACTTCGGCCTGGAAGCGCTCGCCCATCAGGGCGTGGCCGGCGATGTCCTGGGTCAACCAACCCATCGTCGCGCTGATGTCGAACTCGCCCATGTCGCCCAACGAGTCCAGCCACGCCTGGACACGCTGGTTCATAACTGCGATGTAGTAGGCCATCTTCTCGCGCCGAAAGGCCTGGGTCAGAAACGGCCGTTGGCGTATGTACTCATCGTGCCCGGCCAGAAACAAGACCTCGCCGAACGTCTCCCGCAGGAACTTGTACGGCGTGGCCATGTTGAGTGCCTTGTCCGTCTCCATGAAGAACGTGCGGTGGTGCTCCGGCCCCAGCAGCACAGCCACGTTCTGCGGGCCAAGCTTGACCGTGAAGATAGAGCCGTGCTCCGCGTAGCCCCGCTCAATGAGCGCGGTACGGTTCTTGCTAAACTCGGTCAAATGCCCCAAAAGAGGCAACGCTCCGGAGACAACCGGGGGCGTCGAAAGGGCGATCGTTTCCATTTACTCCACCTTACTCCTTGCTCGTGAACCGCGTGCCACCAGGCCGCGCGGCATACAAGCGCCGGCGGCCGCAATAGACACGGTTCAATTTGTGATGTTCAGTCGGCCGTGGGATCGCTCTCCCCCACAAGCCCACACGCTCCCCAACTTACGCCCGCAGTCTACGCATCCAGCACAGCCAGCGTCACCGCCGCCGTGCGCTCCAGGTTGGCCTGGTCGGGATACACCTTGACCATCATCCCCAGGCCATAGAGGCCAAACAGCAGAAAGCGGGCCAGGTCATCGGCGTGAAAGCGGCCGGCAATCTCGCCCGCGGCCTGGGCCGCGGCCAGCGGTGGCGCCAACAGAGCGCAGATGTCGTCGAAGTGCTCGCGCAGCTGGGTCGTTACTGCCTCGTCTTGTCCCCCCAGCTCGATGGCCGCATTCAGCGTAAACGACCCACGCCGGGCCGGGTCGGCGATCAGGTTGGCGATCAGCCGTTCGTACAGCTCGTTCAATGCGTCGCGCACAGGCCGCGGCCCAGCCAACAGACGCACAACCTGCTCGCGCTCGGTGCGGCGATACTCGGTCAGTGCCGCCAGATAGAGCGCGTGCTTGCTCTCAAACGTGCCGTAGAGGCTGCTGAGGGCCAGTCCGGCGCGTGCGGCCACGTCGCGCATCGTCGTCGCCTCGTAGCCCCGCTCCCAGAACAGGCCCATGGCGTCGACCAGCGCCCGCGATTCGTCGAACTCCTTGGGGCGTGCCATCATTGCAGTGTAACATACTGGAACGGACGTTACAATACAACTGAGAAGACGTTAAGCTGTAGCGCGATTCTCCCGAATCGCGCTACGCTCCATCCGAGGCTATACTATGCCAATCACCCTGGCGGCCGACAACGCCGCCGGAAGGAGCAGTAGCGCCATGAGAATCGCCAGACGGTCGCTGCTAGTCATAGTCGCCGCCATCATTGCCACGGCGGGCTTAACCCTTCTCTGGATCACCCTCCCGCCCGCGACGGCACTCTCCGCCTCGCCCGCGCCTATGCCGGAGCCATTGGCACCGACAGTCGAGTTCTCGGCCACGCTCAGGCTGACTCCCGACCGCGCGCGCGTCGAGGTGGGGCAGGTGCTGATTCTGACCGTGGAGCTAGATGTCGTTGAGGGGTGTGGCTACCCGATCATGGAACTGACGGTCGTTGAAGCGGGGAATAACACACCGCTCTTCGCCCGCATCGATCCGTCGAAGGACACTATCTTTCCGGACGTCTTCCCGTCTGTATGGTCCTTCCGCGCCCTGCGTCCTGGCACAGCCACATTTAGCGCGGAGACGTTCGGCGAGGGCAACTGCGATGGGGCCTGGTTCTGGCATTACGAGAACGCTCGGACAGACGAGATCGCCTGTCTCTTATACACATCTGACGCTGCCGACGAGCGATCTAGTGTAGATCTCGGTGGTCGCCGTATCATTAAAAAAAAAAACGAAGAAGTGGAGATAGACGACGGAGAACAAAAAAATAAGAAGAGATAGGCAAAGGACGACCGAAGCAATATAGCGTACATCAGATACAAAACAACCAGGGAATACACAAGATGAGAGAAGAGAGAACA
>CALLZA010000501.1 GCA_937858165.1 uncultured Ardenticatenia bacterium | reverse complement strand
TCTTTGTTACGCTCTGTTACTCGCTGTGTGCTGTGTTTGTATTTTCTCTTGTGTTTCGTTGTCTTGTCTCTTTTTTTTTTTTAAGGATACGGCGCCCACCGAGATCTACACTAGATCGCTCGTCGGCAGCGTCAGATGTGTATAAGAGACAGGTGCCGGCGGCCGTGCTGTCGGCCATCATTGCCCCCGAACTGGTGATGCCCGGCGGCGCGCTCGACCTGTCGTTGGGCAACGAGCGGCTGCTGGCCGGGCTGGTGGCCGTTCTCGTCGCCTGGCGGACGCGCAACGTATTGTTGACGGTGGCGGTGGGGATGGTGGTTTTGTGGGTCTTGCAGGTGTTGGGGATGTAAGACCCTCTCCCTGACCCTCTCCCCAGGAGCGAGGGAGCCTGATCCCCCTGCCGCTGGGAGGGGTTAGGGCAGGGTTCTTTCGCTCCTTTGGCCACCGTCGCGCCTTGCGCTATAGTTTCGCCAACACCCAACACAAAGCACAAGGAGATCCCATGACCCACCCCAACGACCGCGCGGCCGTCGAAGCCCAGATTGACGCCCGCATCGATCAACAACTCGATCACTGGATCGAACAACTCGCCCGCCTCTGTGCCCAACCCAGCATCTCGGCCCAACGTCTGGGCATTGACGAGTGTGCCGCGCTGGTGGCGACGATGCTGGAAGAGCAAGGGTATACGGCCGAGGTTCTGCCCACCGGCGGCAGCCCTATCGTCTATGGCGACAGCGGCCCGGCCGCCCAGGCGCGCACGCTGCTCTTCTACAACCACTACGACGTCCAGCCGCCGGAGCCACTCGACCTGTGGAACTCGCCCCCTTTCACGCTGACCCGCGTCGGCGACGAGCTGTTCGCCCGCGGCGTCAGCGACGACAAGGGGCAGCTCATCACCCGCATGGCCGCCGCGGCCGCCGTGCGCGACGTGCTGGGCGAGCTGCCCTGTCGGGTCAAGTACTTCGTCGAAGGGGAGGAAGAGGTCGGCAGCCCCAACATTCCGCCGGCCATCGACGCCCACAAAGAACGCTTCGCCGCCGACGGCTGCATCTGGGAGTTCGGTTCGGTCGATTACACCGGGCGGCCGACGCAGACGCTGGGCATGCGCGGCCTGGCCTACTTCGAGTTGTCGGTCGACACAGCGGCGCTCGACTGCCACTCCGGTCTGGGCGGCTCCATTATCGCCAACGCCGCCTGGCGGCTGGTCTGGGCGCTCAGCACTATCAAGGGCGTCGATGAGCGCATCCGCATCCCCGGCTTCTACGACCCCGTGCGTCCAGCCACGCCCCGCGACCTGGAATACCTGGCGGCGCTGCCCGATGAATCAGCGGCGTTCAAGGAGTTCTATGGCGTCAGCGGCTTTCTGAAGGGTATGACCGGCGGCACAGAGTTGCGGCGGGCGGCGGTGTTCGAGCCGACGGCGACGATCAACGGCCTGAACTCCGGCTATCAGGGGCCGGGGGCCAAGACGGTGCTGCCGGCGCAGGCCAGCGCCAAGATCGACTTCCGCCTCGTGCCCGACCAGACGCCGGAAGAGATCGGCCCGCTATTGCGCGCCCACCTGGACGCCGAAGGGTTCGCGGACGTGAACGTGCGCTATCTGGCCGGGGTGAAGCCGGCGCGCACCGACCCCGACCATCCCTTCGTCCAACTATCGATCCGCGCCGCTGAGGACGTCTATGGCAAGCCGGCCATCGTCGAACCGCTCATCGGCGGCAGCGGGCCGCTGCACCCGTTCATCCACGTACTGGGGCTGCCGGTTGTCACGTCGGGCTGCGGCCACCCGCAAAGCCGTGTCCACGCGCCCAACGAGAACATCCGCATCCCCGACTTCATCAACGGTATCCGCCACAGCGCGCGGATTTTGTATCGCTTTGCGGCGATGTAGGGATCAGGTTCCAGGGCCTAGGGGCCAGGTTCCAGGGAAGATCGCTCTTCCCTGGAACCTGGCCCCTAGTACCGGGAACCTAACTTTCGGCAGCAATGGCCTCGCCAAACTTGAGCAGCGCGGCCACACGCGCATCGTTGGGCGCTTCGGCATAGACGCGCAGCACCGGCTCCGTGCCCGACGGCCGAATGAGTAGCCAACTGCCGTCGGCCAGGTAGTACTTGATACCGTCGCTGGTGCGCACTTCCTCCACCGCCACGCCGGCGACGGCGTCGGGGGCCGTATCGACCAGTGTGCGCACCAACTCCGCCTTGGCCACCGGGCGGCGCAGCTTCATGTCCGTGCGGGCGTATTGGGCCGGGCCATAAGTCGCCAGCAGGTCGTCCACCAGCACATGCAGCGGCTTGTGGGCCTCGGCCATCACCTCCAGCAGCAGCAAGCCCATCAGCACCCCGTCCCCCTCCGGGATGTGGCCCTGGATGCTCATCCCGCCCGACTCCTCGCCGCCCATGACCACGTCGCCACCCTGCATCAGATCGGCAATGTGGTTGAAGCCGACCGGCGTCTCAACCACCGGCAGGCCAAACTCGGCGGCGATGCGATCGATCATGCGCGTCGTTGAGACGGTGCGCACCACCTGGCCGCGCAAACTGCGCTTTTGAATCAGATAGCGCAGGATGAGGCCAAAGATGCGGTGGGGATCGACGAACTGACCGCGCGCGTCCACCGCGCCGATGCGGTCGGCGTCGCCGTCGGTCGCCAGCCCGGCGTGCCAGTTGCCCGCGCCCATGGCCGACGCCAGCAGCCCCAGGTGCTTGGCGATCGGCTCAGGGTGGATGCCGCCAAAGCCGGGGTTCATCTCGTCACGCAGGTTGACAACGTGGGTGCGGGTGCGCATCAGCACCTCGCTGATCGTCCGCCGCCCTGCGCCATACATGGCATCGTGCATGACGCGCAGCTCCCCTTCGTGAATGATGTCGAGGTCGATGAGTGTCCCCAGGTGCTCGTAGTAAGCCCAGGCGGGGTCGAACTTGACGATGCGCTCGGCGCGCAGCGCTTCGTCCAGGTCCATCAGGCGCGGCGCGCGGCCGTGGGCCTCGTTGTCGGTCAGCAGCCGCTCGACCTGGCGGTGCTGCTCCGGACTGGCGCTGCCGCCGAAGCCGGCCTTGAGCTTGACGCCGTTGTAGCGCGGCGGGTTATGGCTGGCGGTGATCATCACGCCGGCCGTGGCCCGCTTGTTGACAACGGCGTAGCTGATGGCCGGCGTGGGCGTGTCGGCCCGCGCCAACCACGTCTTGATGTCGTTGCCGGCCATCACCCGCGCCCCCTCGGCCGCGTAGCGGGCGGGCAGGAAACGCGTGTCGAAGCCGATGACGACGCCCGGCCCGGCCGCGCCCTCGCTGTGGACAAAATCCGCGAATGCCGGGGCGACCAGGCGGCAACTGGCAAAGGGGAAACACGCGGGGGGGGTGGGCGCGCAGGCAGCGGGTGCGGA
>CALLZA010000500.1 GCA_937858165.1 uncultured Ardenticatenia bacterium | reverse complement strand
TTGTCTGAGTGGTCGTGTTGTTGGAGTGATGTAGATCATGATATGTGTGCTGCTGTTTTTTTTTTCAAGCAGAAGACGGCATACGAGATCTAGTACGGTCTCGTGGGCTCGGAGATGTGTATAAGAGACAGGCTCGATAATGGTGCGCATGCCGCCGATGCCTGTGCCCAGGGTGATGCCGATGCGCTCGCGGTTGTCGTCGGTGATGCTCAGGCCCGACTGGCGCAGCGCCTCGGCCGCGGCCACCGTCGCTAACTGCTGGTAGCGGTCGCGGCGGCGGGCATCCTTGCGATCCATGTACTGCGCCGGGTCAAACGCCTTGACTTCGCACAGCCCCTGGATGGTGTGTTGCGGGTTGTCTACCAGGGTGATGGGGCCGAAGCCCGACTGCCCGGCCAGCAGGGCCGCCCACGTGTCGGGCGCGTTGTGGCCAACCGGGGTGATCACCCCCATGCCGGTCACCACCACGCGCCGGCGCGCGCTGTCTCCGTTGTGCATAAGTTCACTCCAGTTAGGAAGAGTAATCATCCGCAGATTAGGCAGATTTAGCAGATTTCAGAAGACCTCACGCAAAGATCGCCAAGGGACGCTAAGAACGCCAAGAAGAACTCTCTTTTTGCGTGTTTTGCGTCCTTGGCGATCTTTGCGTGAGGCTCTTAAATCTGCCCAATTTGCCGAATCTGTGGATCATAATCATAGATTGTCGTCGGGCGTGGGGCGGTAGTGCCCCTCCACCCAGACGCTGCGGTCGGCGCCGATCTCCTTCTTCCAGACCGGCACAATCTCTTTCAGGCGGTCGATGCCATAGCGGGCGGCCTCGAACACGCCCTCGTCGCGGTGGCGGCCGGCGCAGGCGACGAACGTGGTCACGTCGCCCACTTCCAGCCGGCCGAGGCGCTGCACCAGGGCCACGCCGCGCACCAGCGGCCAGCGTGCCCAGATCTCGCGGGCGATCTGAGCCATCTTCTCTGTCGCCATGTTCTCGTACGCTTCATATTCCAGCCGCAGCGTCTCCGGCGGCAGGCCGTCGCGCTGCGTCTGGCCGCGCACGAAGCCGGTGAAGCTGACCAGCGCGCCGATCTCCGGCCCGCCCACTTGGGCGTGGATGGCGTCAAGGTCGAGCGCGTCAGGGGTAACAGCGAAGTAGGTAGGGTAAGGGAAAGCGCTCTCTAAAAAAGAGGACGGGGGCTGGCTTTCTTCCTCCCCTGCTCCCCTGCTCCCCTGCTCCCCCGCGGCGAAGCTCCCCCCCCTCACCCTGTCTCTTATACACCTCTGACGCTGCCGACGAGCGATCTAGTGTAGATCTCGGTGGTCGCCGTATCCTTAAAAAAAAAAACATACAAAAAAAAAAAAAGACAAAAATACAGTCAATAGAAAAAGAACAGACATAATGAGAACATGATAAAACAGCAGGTAGACTCAGAGCATCCGTGAGCAGGAACAGACAA
>CALLZA010000499.1 GCA_937858165.1 uncultured Ardenticatenia bacterium | reverse complement strand
TCGCTTTCCAGATCCGTTCTGTGGTGCCTTGTTTGGTGTCTTGTCGTCTGCGTCCCTCCTGACATGTTCCCTGTGCTGAGCCTACGCTCAGTCGTCTCATCCGTGCTCGGCGTGCTGCGAGGCTGCTTCTAGTGCGTTCGTGATTTTTTTTTTTATTTTTTCTTTTTTTTTTTTGTTTGTTTTTTGTTTTTTTTGTAATGATACGGCGACCACCGAGATCTACACTAGATCGCTCGTCGGCAGCGTCAGATGTGTATAAGAGACAGTGGCTTGGCCGTGGCCGATTTCTTCCTGCTCGACGGCGCGTTTCTCAACGTCATCGACCCCGGCTTCATTCTCGTGGGGTTACTGGGCATCCTGTTAACCAACATGGCCCTGATCGGCAACCTGGCCCGCGTCGAGCGCAAGTTCCTCTTCTTCGAACTGGATTCGCTGGCGATTCTGGTTGTCTACGTCCTGGGGCTGTTGCTGCTCTACCAGCGCGGCATTGGCGTCTAGCCAGTGACGAGTTGCGAATAACGAGTGACGAGTTTAAAAGCACGCGCTCTTCACTCGTCATTCGTCACTCATAACTCGTCACTTCTTACCGTCCCTGCCACCAGTCATTCCGCGATCGCGGGTCCATGAAGCTGCCCGTGTCGCGGACGGCGACCTGGATTTCGGAGCCAACGGCCACGCCGAACGCCTGATGGCCGCGCAGGGCGGGCAGGCTACCCCGGCCCGCGGCGTGGTTCTGGCGATAGAGGGCCAGCAGGTCGGGGTCGGTGCAGACGCCGTCGATGTGGATGACGTAGCCAAAGAACTCGTCTTCGCGGCCAATGTGGAGCGTTAGGTCCGTCTCCCCGGCATAGAGCACCAGGTACTCATAATCGCCGCCGATGTCGTAGCCGGAGTCGGGGGTGTAGATCGTCTCCCCGCGCGTCACGCCCATGCCCAGCACCGTCGCTTCCCACTGGGAGCTATAGTCATTGAGGCAGTTGCGGTTGGCGTCCCAGCGATAGCGCTGGTAGGCGTTGGTGAAAGCGGGCGTGCGCCGATCGCCAAACATGCCCGGGAGCTGCGGCGCGCGTGGGTCGTGGACGGGGCCGAGTTCGACCAGTCGCAGCGGGGCGTCGACTTCGGCATAGCCGCAGACGCCCAGGTTCAGGTTGGGGTGGGTGTCGGGATTGACGCTCAGCGGCTCACCGGCGATGCTGAGGGAGGTGTAGCTGGTGTTGGGCAGGTCACAGTTGAGCGGCGGCGGCAGCGGGTTGCCGGCGGCCACGGGCAGGAAGATGCGTCGCTTGGCGCGGGCGGCGTCGGTCTGGGTGTCGTCGGTCTGGGCCGCGGCCGCCCCGGCCAAAGCCAGCGCCATAACGAGCACCGGCACAATCAGCCGCGCGGCGCGGCCTGAACACAGTTGAAAGGTACGCATGAGAGGGTCTCCTCTATGGTAAGTCTCCTCCTGTCTTCTACTCCCTCGCCCTTTGGGAGAGGGCACTGTTCGGCCAGGCCGGATGACCCTCTCCCAAGGGTAGAGGGGGCCACACCCCTTGTCTGATAGGCAGAGGGAACTGAACTACTTGAGTCGCCAACGCGCCGGAGTATAATCCAGCGACTTGTGAGGTAAAAGGGTATGAAGCAGACGCTCATCCACGACGACCGGCTGCGCCAGCAGATCGATTTCCTGATCGAGATCGACCGGCTGAAGCACGTCCTGCGCCGCGCCTATCTGCCGGGGACGGACCGCAACGAGAACACGGCCGAACATAGCTGGCATCTGGCCGTGGCCGCGCTGGTGCTGGCCGAATACGCCGCCGAGCCAATCGACCTGGCGCGCGTGGCGCGCATGGCCCTTGTCCACGACATCGTCGAGATCGACGCCGGCGACACCTTCTTCTTCGACCCCGTCGGCGCGCTGGACAAGGCCGACCGCGAGGAGCTGGCTGCGGCCCGCCTCTTCGGCCTGTTGCCGCCCGACCAGGCAGCCGGCTTCCGCGCCGCCTGGGAGGAGTTCGAGGCCCGCCAGACGCCCGAAGCCCGCTTCGCCTCGGCCCTCGACCGCTTCATGCCCGTCGTCCACAACTACCTGACCGACGGGCGCGCCTGGCGACAGAACGGCGTGCGGCCCGAGCAGGTGTTGGCCATGACGGAGCGCATCCACCCCGGCGCGCCGGCCACTGCCCACGCGGCCGGCGCCCTCGCTGCCCACGCCCCAGCCACCGCAGACTGCGA
>CALLZA010000498.1 GCA_937858165.1 uncultured Ardenticatenia bacterium | reverse complement strand
ATTCTTGTGCTCCTATTTTCCTCCCCCTCCTTTTCAGTGATTCTACTTATTACTTTGTTGTCTTGTGTCCGTATCGCGTGTCAGATGCTGTCAGTGTCCTTGTCTATCTGTGATCTGTGATCTGCTGCCTGTCTATTACCTCTTTTTTTTTTTAATGATACGGCGACCACCGAGATCTACACTAGATCGCTCGTCGGCAGCGTCAGATGTGTATAAGAGACAGCTTTCAGAAAGGAAGTGGACCATGACCGATCACCATGTGCGCCCGCTGGAGCCGGAGACTGACCTTCCGGCCCTGGTTGGCCTGTTGACCGCCATCCGCCAGGCCGAGGGCAACCCGACCCCGGCCACGGCCGACGAACTGCGCCCGGCGCTGGCGCAACCCCGCTTCCGCCGCTGGGTGGCCACCGAACCGGGCGGCGATGGGCTGGATGGCCTGGCCGTCCTCTTCCACCAGACGCCCGACCGCTGCTATGGCGACATCCGCGTCCATCCGGCGTGGCGGCGGCGCGGTGTGGGGCGGGTGCTGGGCGACTCGCTGGCGGCGGGCGCGGCCGAACTGAAAACGCGCTATCTGACCATTGACGTGGCCGCCGGGCGGACCGGCGTGGCCGCCGGGCGGACCGGCGGAGCCGCCGGCCAAACAGGCGGGGCCGCTGATAGCCCCGACGCGCTGCGCTTTCTACTGTCACAGGGCTTCCGCTATCGCGGCGATCCCTGGGTGCTCAGCTTGCCGGCAGCGGCCGAGTTGCCTGCGCCTGTCTGGCCGCTCGGTTACGGCGCACGCTCGATGGCCGAGGTGGACGATCTGCCCCTGTTCGTTGACCTGTGCAACGCCACTTTCGGCGACCTGTGGGGCCACCACGAGAACACGCCGGGGCTGGTGACGGTCGAGAATATGGCCGAGGCGCTGGCCGACGCCGACCGGGCCGGGGTGTTGATCGTCTTCGGGCCGAACGGCGCGCCGGTTGGCCAGTGCCGCACCTTCCCGGCGGCGGTCGACGCCCCGCCTGATATGCCTCATGTCCTCGACCAGCCGGGTATCGTGCCCGAGCAGCGCGCCTCCGGGTTGCACGTGCCGCTGGCGCTAACCGCGGCCCACTGGCTGCGCGGGCAGGGGGCGCGGCCGATCCGCCTGGAGTCGTGGGGCGATTCGGCCGAAACCATTGTGCAGTACGAGGCGCTTGGCTTCGCCCTGGTAGAGCACGAAGTCGGTATGGTGCGCGAGGTAAGCCGTTGAACCTGGTCATCCGGCGCATGGAGCCGGGCGATCTGGACGCGGCCAAGCGAGTGATCCTCGGCGTGGCCGCGCGGCTGTTCGCGCCGGAAGAAGCGGACGGGTTCGTTGAGCGCTGGTGGCTGCGGCTGACGGACGTGGACGACTGGCCGCGCGTCTACGGCCCGCCGCGCGGCACGTTCCTTGTGGCACTCGATGGTGGGCGGGTTGTCGGCACAGGAGCGGTGCGGTCGATTGACGACGAGACGGCCGAACTCAAACGCATGTGGCTGCTGGAGGCGTATCAGGGGCGCGGCATCGGCTACCGGCTGTTCACCTTGCTGGTCGAGTTCGCCCGTGCCGCCGGCTACCGTCAGATGTGGCTGAGCACCGACAATATCGTGCAGTCACGGGCCGTGCGCTTCTATGAGCGGCTCGGCTTCCAGCCCATTGACCCATACGGCGACAACGGCGACACGCTGTTCATGGGCCGGTCGCTGGAACCGGACGGTGTCGCGCCGGAGCGGCCACGCGCCGCGGGAGAGAAAATGAGGTCGACACGTATTAACCCGCCGACGCTATGGGACAGCGCCCCGGTCGGCTTTTCGCAAGTCGTCGTCGCCGCGGGGCGGCGGACGGTTTACTGCTCCGGGCAGGTGGCCTGGGACACGGAGCGGCAGATCGGCAGCGACGACCTGGGCGAGCAGGCGCGGCTGGCGCTGGCCAACGTCGAGCGCGCCGTGGCCGCCGCCGGCGGCACGCTGCGCGACGTGGTATCGCTGCGCATCTACATCGTCGGCGACCACATCCGCCACACGGCCCCGCTGCGAGAAGCGCTGCTGGCCGCCTTCGATGACGATGCCCGCCCGGCGATGACGTGGATCGGCGTGGCGGCGCTGGCCAATCCCGATTTTATTGTGGAGATTGAGGCGACGGCGGTGCTGGATTGAAGCGCAGGGGAGCGGGGGAGCAGGGGAGATTCGGTCGCCTGAAAATGGGCTCTGTTATCCGCGTAAATCCGCGAGAATCCGCGTCATCCATGTTCTATTCCCGCGGCCGGGTGTTACTCATCCGAATGAACGAGAACGCCAGCGAGGAGGCCAGCACGGCGTCGCGCAGGGGCCAGAGGGAGGGGGTGAGGCGCAACTCCACGTCGTGGCGCAGCAGTTCGCCCAGCAGGTCATCCACGCGCTGCACCGACGCCGGCCGCACTGCTTCGCCGCTGACGTAGTAGGCGGCAATGGGGTCGAGCAGTTCAAACGTGTCCGACGGAAGTTCGTATAGCCACAGGATTGTGGTGCGCACGGCGTCGAGCCAGGCCGATTCAATGGCTGTCTCTTATACCCATCTCCGAACCCACGAGAACGTACTAGATATCGTATGCCGCCTTCTGCTTGGAACAAAAACCACATGTCACGCACTCAAGCACACTCGATACAAATGATGAAGACACACAACACATAA
>CALLZA010000497.1 GCA_937858165.1 uncultured Ardenticatenia bacterium | reverse complement strand
TTTTCTGTGTTGGTATATTGTGCTTTTTTTGTTGTCTACTGTTTTTCTTTTGTTTTTTGATTGTGTTTTTTTTTTAATGATACGGCGACCACCGAGATCTCAGCTAGATCGCTCGTCGGCAGCGTCAGAGGTGTATAAGAGACAGGCTCCAGCCCGTGCTCGAAGAGAATCGACACCGGGTTGGGATACTCCCCCGCCCGCGGTGACAGGGGCACGGTTGCCAGCGTCACCGCGTCCGTCGTCTGTGCTCCGTCCGCGGTCGGCGGTCGACCGTCGGCGGTCAACTCGGCGATCAGTCGCTCCCCCGTCCCATAATCATACAGCCCGACGACAAGCGCCAACTCCGCCGGGGCCACGGCCGTCGGCGGCACGGTCAGCACGTACTCGTTGATCAGCCGCTCGCCCGGCGACAGCAGGCGCGTGGCCAACAGCCCCTGACCGGGGAACATGTCGCGCTGGGCAATGGGCCGGCCCAGCACCGGGTCGTTGAGATGCACAAAGACGCTCCAGTCGCGGGCCATCGGCCGTTGCGCTTCCCATTCCAGCCGGACGGGGACGCTGTCGCCGGGCCTCAATTCGCCCGATTGTACCTCGTAGCCGACAAGACGCATCTCGTCGCCAAACATTATGTCGAGTTGTGTGGCTAACGCGCCGGGGTAGGCCGGCGGAACGTAGGCCGGGCGAATCCACAGCCACGGCGCGGCGGCGGCAACGGCCAGCAGGAAGATGGCTGGAGTCGCTAACAGTCCAGACCTCAGAGGTCTCGGAAGACCTCTGAGGTCTAGAAGGCTCACCCACCCCAGCGCCATCAGCACACACAGCGCCGAAATCGCCGTGAACACCAACCGCCCCTGCGACGACCACGTCGTCGTCGCCCACTGGACGAGGCCATAGACCACGGCCGCGGCGAACAATGCGATGACAATGAGACCAAAGTTGCGCTCCACAGGTCGTAGAAGTCGCTGGAGCCAAGCCCCCGGCTCACCGCGCCAGACGTGCCACTCCGCCCGCAGCAGCCGGGCCAGGTAGATCGCAAACCCGATGATGGTCAGAACGAGGAACACGTTGAGGACGGCGTAGACCCCCATGGCCATCGGCACGTTGACGCCGCCGAACAGCCCCCAGAACGACATCATGAAGCCGCGCCGCTCGCCCCACAGTTGGACGAGTGAAGCCGGCGTCGCCCGCTGGCCCAGCACGGCGATGAAGGCGTTCCAGCCCAGCCAATCGCCATAGAGGACGATGTTGCGGTAGTACCACCAGCCGGCGATGGCCGCCGCGAGGAGAGCCATGAGTGCGAGTGAGGTAAGCAACCCGCCGAGTATACGGAGGATGGGTGTAGGGGAGAGCGTCCCGTCTCCCGCCCCTCGCAATTCGTCATTTGCCCGCTGCCACGCCGACACGACCGCCGTTCCAAACGCCAGCGGGAACAGCCCCAGCGTGCCCTCTTTCGTCAGCGCGGCCAGGCCGAGGACGACACCCACGGCCGCCCACTCCGTCCAGCGCACGGGAAAGTAGCCGTCAGCACGCCGAGTGACGATGCGAATCATCAGCAACAGCGCCAGCGACGCCAGCGGCACGGCCAGGTTGTCATTGTTCACTGCCCCACTGATGAACAGGAACATCGGCAGAAAGGCGTTGAACGCTGCCGCCAGGAGGGCCACGTCCGGGCGAGCCGGCGCAACTTCGCGGGCGATGCGGTAGGTCAGATAGACCGTCGCCGCGCCCAGCAGGACCGAAAAGAGGCGCACGACGCGGATCGCCAGCAGTGTGCCCGCCCAGGGGTCAGCCGCCGGGTCATGGTCGCCCGAGGACCGAGCGTGGACGGCCAGATTGGTGTTGCCGTCGGGCGTGATGACACCGTTGTCCACGTGGGGGTTCAGCCAGCGCACCTGCTCCATGTCCGACGTGTCGATCCAGAAAGTCAGCGCCGCGGCCAGGTAGTAGTAGAGCGGCGGCTGGCTGGCTTCCTGGTTCCACGGCCCGGCCAGCGCCGGGTCGAACACCTGCACCGGCAGCGGGTTGCCGTCGGCCAGATGGCGCACCATCGGGTAGTGCCACAGCTCATCCGACGCCTCGAACGCCGGGGTGATAAGGGCGTAGCTGAAGCCGAGGAGAACGAACAGGGCCAGGATGAGCGCCAGCAGACGACGTTCGGCGCGCGGGTGGATGTGCATTGGCGAGAATTGTAGCAGCCCGGCCGACATTCGACACCGACGCCCGGCCCACGCTACAGCTACGCCAAAGAAAGGGAACCACAGATTACGCCGATTTCACAGACTTTTAGAAGAAATCTGTGAAATCGGCGTAATCTGTGGTTCCTATCTTTTTCATCCTACTCCGGCAATAACCTCGGCGTAAAAGTCGGCTGTCAGCCCGGCGATGCGCCCCCAGTCGAACAGCCCGGCCACTTCACGCGCGCCGCGACCCAGTTGCGCCCGCTGCCCCGGGTCGGCGGCCAGCACAGTAATAGCCGCGGCCAGCGCAGTGGCGTCATCCGGGGGCACAAGCCACACGTTCTCGCCGTGGCGCAACTCCGGCACAGGCGCGGCGGAAACCGGGGCGGTCGTCAGGAGCGGCCGCCCGTGGGCCAGCACGGCCATCAGGGTCCCCCGCCGCCGCGCGCCGCCGGCGCGGTAGGGCATGACCATCCAACACGCCCCCCCCAGAAGGGCCCC